>CAYMLM010000100.1:4897-9613 GCA_964391385.1 uncultured Papillibacter sp. | reverse complement strand
GCCAGCTCCTTGAGAAGCCTCAGGAATTCTCCCGCGTGTACGCGCTCCTCGTCGGCAATGTCCTCAAGGACGGCGATGGCCAGCTTGTTGTCGGTCGACTCGGCCAGCTGCATGTAAAGCTGGATGGCCTCGTACTCCGCGGCCACCATAAAGCGGATGGCTCTCACGAGCTCCGCGTGCGTGAGCTTACGGTCCTTGGCCAGGCCTGAAAACGGTGCTCCAAAATCCGGCATGTTCGTACCTCCTGTCTGTTTTGATCATGTACCCCGCGCTTTTCCGGTTCCTGCGCGCCTGTCGGCGCGCCCGCGCCGGGCTTGCTTCATTATACCACATCGCCCTGACTCATCTCAACCCCGGCGCCCGGGCCGCCGCCAAACGGTCTGCAACCCTGCCGGGGCAGAAACGGCGCGGCCCGACTGAAAAAGCGTCCGGCCGCGAATAAAGGATGACGGCGGGCATCAAAATAATGCCAAGGCCGGCCGTCAGGACCTGACTTTCCCGAATGGCGCCGACTGCGCCGGCTTTTGTCGTTGTCCTTCATCGCCGCGCGCAAAACGGCAGTTTTTTTTATGCTTTCGTCATATCGTAAACCGTTCCGGCGCGAACGCTGAAGGGTTTTGTATATTCCTATCAAGAATTTGTAGTATTTTTTGTAAACATATATAATGTGTTGAAAACAAGACAGTCAATTTGTTACAATCATAAAACAGCTATCACAATAAGGAGTGAATTATGGGAAATCTCTTCTGGATCGGTTTTCTGGGGAGCCTGGTGGCTTTGGGCTTCGCTCTGCTTCAAAGCCGCAAGGTCCTGCGCTTCTCGGAAGGCAACCCGACCATGGTTAAGATAGCCGCGGCTATCCGCAGGGGCGCCAACGCCTATCTCAAGCGCCAGTATAAAAGCGTGGCGATATTCTTTATCGTCATGGCGGCCATACTGGCCGTGCTGGCGGTCTTGGACCTTGTGTCCGTCTTTGTGCCCTTCGCGTTTTTAACGGGCGGAATCTATTCCAGTCTGGCGGGCTTCATCGGCATGAAAATCGCGACCGCGGCCAATTCCCGCACGGCGCAGGCCGCCAGCGAAAGCCTGAACAAGGGCCTGAAGGTCGCTTTTTCCTCGGGCTCCGTCATGGGCTTCACCGTCGTGGGGCTCGGCATCCTTGACATCACGACCTGGTTTTACCTCCTCAGATACGTCTTTGACTGCGATCCCGCGACGATCGCGACGACGATGGTCATGTTCGGCATGGGCGCTTCCGCGGCGGCCCTCTTCGCGCGCGTCGGCGGCGGCATCTTCACGAAGGCCGCCGACGTCGGCGCCGACCTCGTCGGCAAGGTCGAGGCCGGAATCCCTGAGGACGATCCGAGAAACCCCGCCACCATCGCCGACAACGTCGGCGACAACGTCGGCGACGTGGCCGGCATGGGCGCGGACCTGTATGAATCGTACGTCGGCTCCGTCCTGGCCACCTTCGCCATCGGCTCGGCCGCCGGCTACGGCCTGAACGGCATGCTCCTGCCCATCGCGCTGGCCGTCGTGGGCATTTTCTGCTCCGTCATCGGCACCTTCTTCATCCGCACGGGCGAAAAAGCCACCCAGCGGGAGCTCCTGAAGACATTGCGCACCGGCACGTACTTTGCCGCCGGGCTCGCGGCCGTCGGCGCCGTCCCGGTCACGTACTTTATTATGAAGGACGTTTCCGGCGTCAACTGGTGGGGCATTCTGCTGGCCATCTTCTGCGGCCTTGCCGCCGGCTGCGCCATCGGCTATATCACCGAGTACTACACTTCCGATACTTACAAGCCCACGAAGCGCCTGGCCGCCGCGACGGAAACGGGCGCTGCCACGACGATCATCGGCGGCGTCTCCCTCGGCATGCTCTCGACGGCGGCCCCGATCGTCATCATCGCCGTCGCCGTGATCGTGAGCTTCGTGGCCGCGGGCGGGACACTGGACACATCGAGCGGGGCGTACACGTTGTCCTTCAACAGCGGACTGTACGGCATCGGCATCGCCGCGGTCGGCATGCTCTCGACGCTCGGCATCACGCTGGCCACCGACGCTTACGGGCCGGTTGCCGACAACGCGGGCGGCATCGCGGAGATGAGCGGCCTCGGACGTCAGGTGCGCGAGCGCACCGACGCCCTCGACTCGCTGGGCAACACGACGGCCGCCACCGGCAAGGGCTTCGCCATCGGCTCGGCCGCGCTCACGGCGCTGGCCCTGCTCGTCTCGTATGTCGAGGTCGCCAGGTCCAAGCTCGGCGATATCGAGATAGACCTCACGATCACCAACCCGTCCATCCTCATCGGGATGTTTCTGGGCGCGATGCTCGTGTTCACGTTCTCCTCGCTCACGATGAGCGCCGTCCAGCGGGCCGCCCAGTCGATCGTCCTCGAGGTCCGCCGACAGTTCAGGGAGATCACGGGCATCATGGAGGGCAAGACGGAACCCGATTACGAGTCCTGCGTGGACCTTTGCACGCGCGGCGCGCTGCACGAAATGATCAAGCCCTCGCTGCTCGCCGTCATCGTGCCGGTCGTGACCGGCCTCATCCTGGGCGTGGAGGGCGTCGTGGGCCTCCTGGGAGGGACGACCGTCTGCGGGTTTGCCACGGCCGTCTTCATGTCCAACTCCGGCGGCGCGTGGGACAACGCCAAGAAGTATATCGAGAGCGGCCAGCACGGCGGAAAGGGCTCGGACCCCCACAAGTCCGCCGTCATCGGCGACACGGTCGGGGACCCGTTCAAGGACACCTCGGGCCCGTCGCTCAACATCCTCATCAAGCTGGTGTCGACCGGGTCGAGTGTTTTCTGCAGCGTGATCGCGGCCATATCGATATTTTAAGACGCGCTGCGACAAAAACACTTTGCCCCCCCGCCTCCGGCGGGGGGTTTTGTAATGCGGCGGCGTGATTGCTGCCGCGTTCCTCGTCCCCGTAGGGGCGGATTTTATATCCGCCCGGTACGGCACAGGCCTTGTCCGCGTTCATTTATGGGTGTGTTTCGTGCCAACGCCGCAGGGGCGATGAGCAATTGACGCCTGTCCGACACGACCGTCGCCCCGCCGGCGGTTAAGGAAACAGGGATTCATGCGTGCACAAAAAAAGGCTCCTATTGAAAGGAGCCGGCGAGCGAAGCGAGACTGAGGATTGTAGACGCGCAACAGTCTCGTCCCCGTATAGGCCGATGACACATCGGCCGTTGTCTTATTCTGTCAAGTCCCGCCCGCCGCGCTCACGCCTGACCGGCGTCCATGATCTTCCCGCCGCCGAGGACGACGTCCCCCCAATAAAACACGGCCGACTGTCCCGGCGTCACGGCGCGCTGCGGCGCATCGAACCGGACGCTCAGCGTGCGGTCGTCCGACGGCGTGAGCGTCGCGGGCGCTTCCCGCTGGCTGTACCGCGTTTTGACCGTCGCCCTGACAGGCCCGGAGAGCTTTTCGGCCGCGATCAGGTTTAAGTCGCCGACCGTCATGACGTCGGCGTACAGCTCCGCCTCGTCGCCGACGACGACGGCGTTGGCCGCGGCGTCCTTCTTAACGACGTATTTCGGCCGGTCGGCGCTCAGGCCGAGGCCGCGCCGCTGGCCGACCGTGTAGCGGATGAGGCCCCTGTGCTCGCCGAGCACGCGGCCGTCCGTGCCGACAAACGGCCCCGGCGGCGACTGGACGCCGAGCGTCTTTTCCAGATACGCGCCGTAATCGCCGTCCGGTATGAAGCAGATGTCCTGGCTCTCTTTTCTGTCGGCGTTCAAAAGCCCCCGCGCGCTCACGAGCGCGCGCGCCTCGTCCTTTCTCAGCCCGCCGAGCGGGAAGAGGGACCGCCCGAGCTGCTCCTGGGAGAGCGTATAGAGCACATACGTCTGGTCCTTATTCACGTCGGCGGACTTTTTCAGCAGATACCGCCCCGACGCGCCGTCGTATTCGATCCGCGCGTAGTGGCCCGTCGCGATCCGGTCCATGCCGAGCTCGAGCGCCTTTTGGAGCAGGACGCCGAATTTGACCGTCCTGTTGCACTCGACGCAGGGATTCGGCGTCCTGCCCGACACATACGCCTCGGCAAACGGCGCGACGACGCACCGCCCGAACGCGTCCGTCGCGTCGAAGACGACGTGCGCGATGCCCAGCGCGTCGGCCGCCGCGCGCGCGTCGCGCTCGGCGGACCCGTCCGCGCCGTGCAGGCGCAGCGTCGCGCCGGTCACCTCCCAGCCCGCGTCGGCCAGGAGGAGCGCCGCCGCCGTGCTGTCCACACCGCCGCTCATGGCGGCCATCACTTTTCTGCCCATGGCTTTGCTCCCGTCAATCCGCTTTACCGTCCGCCCGAATATCCGGCTTGTTGCCGCCGGTCCTCGGCAGCTGCCGGCCGCTTTACCGCCGGTTATGATATGAAATCTTATGATGTCTGATTCATCTTGTCAATACATCCGTTTACTTCAAATCCGCCCCGCCGCTCTATAAGAGGTTTGGATACCGCAGACAATCCGTCTGGATAAGGTCGTCCGCCGCCGAATCCGCCCAAAAAAAAGCAGGAGGCGGCTTCGCCCCCTGTCATATGACTTCAAACGGCCTTATGAATGACGGCTCTGCGTTCATTCGGCCTTGATCGGCTATATTTCTTCCTCGTCCTTATACCAATTGCCGCTGTTGTTTCCGATGCTGATGCCCTCTTTGACCGGGGAGAGTAAGAATCCGAGTATGATCCCGAAGGAAAAT
>CAYMLM010000100.1:0-4887 GCA_964391385.1 uncultured Papillibacter sp. | reverse complement strand
CAGGAACATAGGGTTGTGCACAGTCACAACGCGGTCAGTTTTCTCATGCCGAACACCACCTTTCTGTCGATTGTTCACTTACTTTATATCACGATTGCACCGATACTTCAACCGGCACATTGGTAAAATCTACTTAAAAGAAATACAGTCTGATTTCAAAACAGCCCGCCGCCCTTTTTAAGGAAGAGCGATTCCCCCTATGACCCCGTTCAAAACATTTTCCGCAAAGCCTTCCCCTCGGGACGGATGAGGGACGTCCGCCGCGGCGTCCGCGTCCCCGCTGACCGGCTCATGAAAACCACAAAACCCCAGGCATGCCCGGGGTTTTGCTTATATTTCATTTGTCCGGTCAGTTCCGGACGAATTGTCATTTGGACATATGTGTAGCTTTAAGCTTACCTGCCGCAACTCAGCGGAAGCACCGTCCCCACGGTCCGAACGGCCACGGCGGGGGAGGCGGCGGCGGGGGAGGCGGCGGCGGGGGAGGACAGGGCCCCGGCGGCGGTATCGGCGGGTACGGACGCGGCTGACAGCAGCAGCAGAGCGCGGCCAGCAGAAGTCCCCAGCAGCAGGGATTTGCGTGAAACATGGGATCATCTCCTTCAGTTCATAATATGCGCCTGTGCCGGTCCGGTGTCCGCAGCGGGCGCAGTCGGTCAAAGGCGCGCTGCGGCGGCCGCCGCGTTCCCAGCCGCGCAGCGCAAAGGTCTGCCCCGCCTGATGTATGACGCCGTCCTTTTTTGTGCTATACTAATGAAATAAAGCAAAAACAGGCCAAAAAGCAGAAATAACGGGATGGATATGACATGAAAAAAAGCTTTCGGCTGCTGCTTTCGATTCTGCTCCTTCTGAGCCTGGCGCTTGGCTCGTGTTCCACGACGGGCGCCCCGGCCGATACCGGCTCTCCCTCGCCGGCGCCCGCCCCGTCGCCGTCGGCCGCGTCCACCGGCGCAGGGACGGCGGAGCCCGGCCCTGTGCGCACGCGCTTTATCTCCGGCATCCTCGACGCCGTGACGGAGCGGACGGTGACGCTCGAGCTGACCGACGGTTCGGTCCGCTCGTTTGACCGCGGACCGGATACCGTTGTGAACAGGGAAGACGCGCTTGTGCCCGGCAGCCTCGTGGTCATCGAATACGAAGACCCGCCCGGCGAAGCCGAAGGCGGCGGACCGGCGGACGTCGTCCGCCTCACGGTCGTCGCCGCGCCGGACGCGGTGCTCCGGATGCGCGCGCAAAGGCTCCTCGATACGCTGACGCTCGAGGAGAAGGTCGGGCAGCTGTTTCTGACCCATTTCCCTGCGGACGGCGCGCCCGGCAAAACGCTGGCGCTCCAGCCCGGCGGGTACGTCCTGTTCGGCGGCAGCTTCGAGGCGAGCACGCCGGAGGACGTCCGGGCGGCCGTTCAAGGCTGTCAGGACAGCGCAGTGATCCCGCTGCTCATCGGCGTGGATGAGGAGGGCGGCGCGGTCAACCGCCTGAGCCGGTATCCGCAGTTTCGCGACGAGCCGTTTTCGTCGCCGCAGCGCCTGTACGAAGCCGGCGGCTGGGACGCGATCGCGGCCGACACGCTGGAGAAAGCCGGGCTTTTAAAGTCGCTCGGCATCAATTTGAACCTCGCGCCCGTCTGCGACGTGTCGACCGACCCGTCCGATTTCATCTACGCCCGCGCGTTCGGGCAGGACGCCGCGCAGACCTCCGCGTACGTGAGGACCGTCGTGGAGACGATGGTCTCCGAAGAGCTCGGCTGCGTCCTCAAGCATTTCCCGGGCTACGGGAACAACGCCGACACGCACACCGGCTCGGCGTACGACGAGCGGCCGTACGACTCGTTTGTCTCCGGCGATTTCCTCCCCTTCGAGGCCGGGATCGACGCGGGGGCGGGGGCCGTCATGGTCTGCCACAACATGGTCGCCTGCATGGACCCGGACGTTCCGGCCTCGCTGTCCGCCGAGGTGCACAGAATCCTGAGGGAGGAGCTCGGCTTCGGCGGCGTCGTCATCACGGACGACCTGAACATGCGGGCCGTCCTCGACTACGCCGGCGATCGGAACGCCGCCGTGCTGGCCGTGCTCGCCGGAAACGACATGCTTTGCACCCCCTATTTTGAAGACCAGATACCGGCCGTCCTCGCCGCCGTCCGCGACGGGACGATCCCCGAGCAGCGCGTCGACGAATCCGTCCTGCGCATCCTCGTGTGGAAGCTCGGGCTCGGGCTCATCGACTGAGCGGCCGCCGCGTTCAGTGACAGAAAAAAACGCCCCGTCCGGGGCGCTTTTTTAATGGAAAATGCGCTCCCAAACGGCTTTGAGTCCGGATGAAAGCGCATTTTTACTTTGCGATTGCGCAGCGAAGAGTTCTTCGGCAGGCTTCCTGATTGCCTGCCCCGCGGCCGTCAGCTGGCCGCCGGACTGACCGTGACGTTGAACGTGGTGGTTTTCGTCACGCCGCCTTCCGTGTAGCTGACCGTCACCTGTATATTGCCCGGTGAGTTAAAAACGGTCCCGTTTGCCGGCGTGGACGTCCAGCCAGCCACCGTGGCCATCGAGCCGCCCGAGTAGGTGGCCCGGACGACCATGCCGCTCAGATCCAGGGCTTGGCCGACCGTATACGTGGTTTTCGTGGGCATCGTGATGATCCCGATCGATGTGAGCGCCGGGATGTTCTCAAACTGCGCCCTGATCGTCACGTCCTCGTTCGGCATGACGAACGAATTGCCCGTAACCGGCGTATTGTTATATTTCAGCGAACCGGCCTTCAGGCGTTTGCCGGCCTCCGGCGTCACCGTCAGCGTAATGACCTTGCCCGCTTTTGCCGTGCTCTGAGACGCCGTGATGGTGCCGCCCGTCATATTGGCCATCTTGATCGTGTGCGACGGCTGCGAGATCGTGTAAATGAGCTTGCAGATCTCCGCCCGGGTGACGGCGGTTTGCGGCATGAAATCCTCGCCGTCGTAAAGCCCCACGAAAACGTCGGCGTTGAGGCAGGCCGACACGGCTTCCGTCGCCCAGCCGGCGATCGACGCGTAGTCCTTATAGATTTTGTACGCGTCGGTGCTGTCCGCGCCCAGGCGCAGCGTGCGCATGATGATGACGGCCAGCTGTTCGCGCGTGAGGTTCTGCTCCGGCGAGAACGTCGTCTCGCTCGTGCCCTTGATGGCGCCCAGACAGCCCATTATGATTGCCGCCGCGTCGTAATAGTGCTTGAGCGGCACGATATCGTTAAAGCTGCCCTTTGTGACGTCGAGCGGCACGCCCTGCAGCAGCTCGGCGCGGCATATGATCACGGCCAGCTGGCCGCGCGTCAGGCTCGTGTCCGGCTCAAACGTTGTCGGCGTGATGCCGTTTATATAGTTTTTCGTCTGGCAGAACTGGATCGCGTCGTAGTATTTATGGTCGGATTTGACATCTGTAAAGTCGGCCGCCATCGCCATGCCCGAAAGCGAGATAAGCAGGACGCAGACAATAACGGCGCTTATGATTCTTTTAAATTTCATAGTAAACTCCTTTATTAGAAAAATTCACGTTCCTTGTCATCCATATTTTTTACAGGATTAGCCCGTTTATTTAAGAAAAAATTGTCAGCCGGCACATTTCGGGCGGTCCGCGCGCTCAGGCTGCAGTAAAATATTGACACGCTGCCTGATATACGTTAAAATTTCCATATTTGTAAGAAATACTCCGGCCGCTTCCGATTTGCGGAATGCCGCGCCGGGCAGACGGGGAGGAGGCTGATTCTTGTCGCGTCAAAACGGCGGACGAGGCGGAAACAAGCATGCGAAAGGATCAAGAGAAAAAAACGGACAGCCGGGGCATGCGCGGGACGTTCCGGCTTTCGAAGCGGGACAGGCGGTTCGGCGTTTACCTGAAAAAGGGGCAGACGCTCGTCGTCAGCCTCAAACCCAATGTCAGCCCCGGTTACATGTACGTCAGACTGTGCAGCGGCCGCCGCGTCTTCAAATCCTCCGGTCCCGTGTCGTACGGCATGATGGGCATCCTCCGCCAGACCGCCGTATCGGCGGGCAGATATACGATCTGCGTCTCCGGCGTGGAAGGGGAGTACGAGCTGGCGTACCGCATCGCGGACGCCAAAAAAGGCGATCGGCTTGAACCGCCTGAAACGACTTGACATCTGTTCGCTGAGAAAGGATTTTTTATGAAAACGAAGGCAATCGCAGCCGCCCTTACAGCTGCTTTGATCCTTGCCGCCGGAGGCTGCCGTGAAACCGAAATCCCGGCGGACGCAGGCGCGTCGGACCCGGTCTTTTCCCAATCTGAAGCGCCGCCGCCTCCCGAGCCTGCCTCCGCCGATCCTGAAACGACGCCGTCATCGGTCCCGGCTGATCAGCCAGAGGCCGCGTCCGTCAAGGTTTCCATTGATCGCGCGACAGACGAGCTTCTGGCCGGATATGCTTCAATTCATGAATACATCAATGATGAAGACGGGGACAGGCTTATGATCCGCACGGATGCGGAAGTCAGGAATTTCGCTTTTATTACGGTTCGTCTGGATGGCTCGGGAGACACGCTTTCTTATCTTGCGGGGGATACGCTTTTCTCGGCGGATGAATTGTCGCCCGAAAAACCGTTTGTGGTAGAACTGCTGATCCCCGGTTCAATGCCGGCCTATGGCATATCCTTTGAGGACGAAGACGGCGCCGACAGGTATTATACGATTAACCTGAGCGGCAGAGGCGAGGAGGAAGCGCCTGCGTACTTTCTGCTGGAATTTGAAAACGGTCTCGGCCTTATTTCGCCCGCCTGAGTGGGTACGAATTCCGCCGGTCGACCGATATCCAGCCATAAAAACGCGGCAGCGCCCCCTTCCGGGGGCGCTTCAGACTGTCGACAAAGCCCAGAGGGCCTTGTCGACAAGAAGCTTGCATGACGG
>CAYMLM010000099.1:6011-9618 GCA_964391385.1 uncultured Papillibacter sp. | reverse complement strand
GAGATCTACACCCTATCCTACACTCTTTCCCTAACGACGCTCTTCCGATCTGGATGTGAAAAGTAAAGCGCGGCCCGAGGGCTTTCGGGCAATCGAATATCTGCTGTTTATCGCCGTCATGCTGCTGACGATGGCGCTGTGCGTCTGCGTCGGCAGCGTCACCGTCCCGCTCGGCGAGACGCTCAAATCGATCTGGACGGCGATCTGGAATCCGATCGCGGGCCTGCCGGTGCCGGGCGGCATCTCCCAGTCCGTCATCGTGCTCGTGCGGCTGCCGCGCGTGCTGGCCGTGGCGCTCGTCGGCGCGACGCTCTCGCTGTGCGGCGCGTCCATACAGGGCCTTCTCCGCAATCCCCTGGCCGACACCACCAATATGGGCGTGTCGTCGGGGGCCGGAATGGGCGCCGTCCTCTCGCTGGCGTTCGGCTTTTCGCTGCCCGGCCTCGCGGGCGCGGGGACGATGGTGACGGCGATGGTCTTCGCGTTCTTCTCGCTTGTTTTGATCCTGACGCTCGCGTACAAGATCGACTACTCGCTTTCGACGAATACGATCATCCTGATCGGCATGATCTTCACGATGTTCGCCAGCAGCGTCATCAGCCTCGTCATCACGTTTGCCGGCGACAGGGTCCACTCGATCGTTTTCTGGCTGATGGGCTCTTTGAGCGCGGCCAAATACAGCGACGTGCTGACGCTGCTTGTCACGCTCGCCGTGTTCGGGACGGTCGTCCTCGTCTACGCGCGGGAACTCAACGCCTTTGCCGTCGGCGAGGACAACGCGCGGCACATCGGCGTCAATGTCAAGCGCTCAAAGTACATCATCCTCATCGCCGTGTCGGCCATGACCGGCGTGTGCGTGTCGATCGGCGGGACGATCGCCTTCGTGGGGTTCGTCGTCCCGCACATGACGCGCATGCTCGTGGGGCCGAACCACCGGCGGCTGCTCCCCGCTTCCCTGCTGTCCGGGGCGACGTTTCTGATGGAGGCCGACCTCATCGCCCGCGTCCTCCTCAATCCGCGGGAGCTGCCGATCGGCGTCGTGACGTCGTTCGTCGGCGCGTTTGTCTTCGTCTTTATTTTTTACCGGACGAGAAAGGCGAAATGACCATGCTGGAAACAAAAAACCTCACCGTCTCGTACGGCAGCCTCACCATCCTCGACAGCCTGAGCCTCGACGTGCGGCCGCAGCAGTGGCTCATGGTCGTCGGGCCCAACGGCGCGGGTAAATCGACGCTCGTGTCCGCCGTGGCGCAGGGCGTTCCCTACAGCGGAAAAATTCTCATCGACGGGCAGGACGTCCGCCACATGAAGCCGAAGGCGGCCGCGCGGCGCTTCGGCGTGCTGACGCAGAGCCACGCCGTCGGCTACGCGTTCACCGTGGAGGAGATCGTCCGGCTCGGGCGCTACGCGTTTTCCCGGGGCATGTTTTCCGGGAAAAGCGAGGAGGACGAGCGCAGGATCGCACAGGCGCTCGAAATGACGGGAATGGAGCCGTTCCGGAAGCAGTCGGCCCTGACGCTGTCGGGCGGGGAGCTCCAGCGCGCGTTTCTCGCGCAGCTGCTGGCGCAGGACCCGAAGCTCCTGATCCTCGACGAGCCGACAAACCATCTCGATCTCGTCTACCAGAAGCAGATCTTCGGGCTGATAAAAGAGTGGCTCGGGGGGCCGGGGCGCGCCGTGCTGTCCGTCGTCCACGACCTCAGCCTCGCCAAGGCCTACGGCACGCACGCCCTGCTCCTGGACAGGGGGCGCTGCGTCGCGTACGGCGAGGCGGACAGGGTGCTCACGGCGGAGAACCTCGACGCGGTCTATTCCATGGACGTGTGCGGCTGGATGCGCCGGATGCTTTCGCAGTGGCAGGGGGAAAAGTCATGACGGTACTGCATCATTTCACAAACGGGGACGCGCTCGTCCGGCGCGGCGGCGCGCTGATCGTCCGCTTCGACGGACGGCGCGACGTGCTGAGCACGTCGGCCATGAACGGCGGGTTCCAGCGGGACCTCAGGTGGGCCTTCAACCACGACTGCAAGGTCGAAGGGCGCAAGGACGCTGCGCTCAAGGCGCCGACCTACGCGCAGCACCTGGCGGTCATCGCGACGGAGCTCGGGCTTGACCCGGCGTACGCCTGCGGGCTGTCGACGGCCGCGGACATGGAAAACGCGGCCGTCGAGTCCGAGACGTACGAGGAGCTGACCGTGACGGCCGCCGTCACCGGCGGGATCGACGAAAACGGCGGGCGCGCCGGCGACCCCGCCGTCTGGCACGAGCGGGACGGCGAGTCCGTGCCGGTCGGCGGAACGATCAACATACTCCTGCACATCGGCGCGCGCCTGACCGAGGGCGCGATGGTCCGCGCGCTCGTCGTTTGCACGGAGGCGAAAACGGCGGCGCTGCAGGAGCTGCTGGCTCCGTCCCTGTACTCGGGCGGCCTCGCGACCGGCTCGGGGACGGACGGGACGGTCGTCGTCTCCGATCCCGGCTCGCAGCTTCAGCTCACCTATGCCGGGAAGCATTCCAAGCTCGGCGAGCTCATCGGCCGCACCGTCCTGCGCGCCGTCAGGCGGGCGCTCTTTCTTCAGACGGGCCTCGGCCCGGCGCAGCAGTTCGATGTCTTCGCCCGGTCCGGGCGGTACGGCATCACGAGGGAGGACATCCTGAGGCGCGCTCACGGCGGCGAAGCCGGGCTGGACCGTCTGGCAAAGCAGCCCGGGCTGGTCACGCTCACCTCGCTGTACGTCCATCTGCTCGACCAGCTGGATTGGGGGCTGATCGGGCCGGCGGAAGCGCTGGACACGGCAAACGCGCTCCTGGAGCGCATGGGCATGCCGGTCCTCCGTACCGCTAAGGCGGACGCCGCGGCCGCTCGGGGACGGATGCTCGAGGCGTACGCGGGCGGGCTGGCCGGGCGGCTGAACACTCGTTAGCCGTCAGTCCGGCAAAGCAAAAGTGCCTTCGGCCCTATGACCCGCCGGAGATACGCAGACACTCTGCCAACGGCCGACGACGAACGATGCGCAAATACGTCCATACGCCTCATCCGTTCGCGGGTGAGGTTTTTTGTCGAATACCTGTAAAATTTAACAAAAAATATCGAGAAACCCTCTTCAATTATTTGAGGCAAACAACTATAATGGTAAGCAAAAGGGTTTAAAAGCCGAGTATCGGGCCGCTATTCTATCGTTGCTCGGCTACAGGGAAACAGGTATGAGCAACGGATCACAAAAAATCGTACTGTTCGGATCAAAAAAAAGGCGTAAAAGAAAGCCCCGTCCCGACGCGCCGGTCATCAGCGAAGCGGCGGTCGGAACGAGAACGCCGCAGGTCGGTGCGAGCGCGCCGGTCCGCACAGGCGCGCCCGCGGCAAAGAGCGCGCCGGCCGGGCTCAGGGAACAGGTCGTCACGAGCGCGCCGGCCGGGGCGGGCGCACCCGCGGCAAAGAGCGCGCCGGCCGGACTCAGGGAGCAGGTCGTCACGAGCGCGCCGGCCGGGGCGGAAAAAACGAGCCCGAAAGGGGCGGTCCGCAAAAAAAAGCGCAGGAGATGGCTGACGGCAGCCAATATCCTCGCCGCGCTGGCCCTGCTTTACTGCATCGCCGTTTTCTCAAATA
>CAYMLM010000099.1:0-5911 GCA_964391385.1 uncultured Papillibacter sp. | reverse complement strand
GCCAATATCCTCGCCGCGCTGGCCCTGCTTTACTGCATCGCCGTTTTCTCAAATATCCCGTTTGTCAAAACGCTGCGCGACCTTTACATAGAGACGGCGATGGAGACATTTTCGCACAAGTGGCTGGCGACGTTTTTCATCCCGGGCTACGTCATCGACGATGTTATGACCAAAAAGGCGGCGTATATCGAAGAGCAGCAGGACTATCAGAGCTCGTGGGCGCCGACGGCGGAGCCGACGGCATCCCCTTCTCCGTCTCCGACGGCCGAGCCCTCCGCCGCGCCGACCCTGTCCGCGGAGGAGCAGGCCAGGCTCGATTTTCTCGAACGGTTTTATGAGATCGACCCGGCGAGCTTCGACACGTACATGGCGCGGCACGCCGGCCTGCTCGACGGCGGCTACGACAGGCTGCTCATCAACGAGGCGGGCCCCGACGGCGAGGGCACGGGCATCTACACGAAAAACGGCGACGAGCTCGTCGTGATCGACGCCGAAAACGGCCTGCTCATCGCCGTCGTCAAGGGCGAAGGGTACGAGGGAAAGCTGGCCATCGTCAGACAGCCCGAACAGGTCCGGCTCGGCGTGGCGACGAGCCTGGGGGCGTACGGGCAGCTTGTCGGTCAGATCGCAAAGAACAACAACGCGGTGCTCGCGATCAACGCCAGCGGGTTTATAGACCCCGAGGGGAACGGCAACGGCGGCGAGGTCGTCGGACTGCTGATCGCCGGCGGCAAGAAGTACAACGGCCCGATCAAGAGCGGCTACCTCCCGATCGGCTTCGGCTACGACGACCGGTTTTACATCGGGCTGTCGACGAGCGAGGAGGACTACCGGGACGCCATCGAGTTCACCCCGGCGATCATCCTCAACGGCGAGGATGTCACGGCCGGCTCGACGGGCTTCGGCATCCACCCCAGGTCGTCGATCGGCCAGGCCGACGACGGCACCGTGTTCCTCCTGACGATCGACGGCCGTCAGGTCGGCTACAGCCTGGGGACGACGGTGGCCGTGTGCGCGGACATTCTGCTCGACTACGGCGCGGTCCAGGCCTCGAACCTCGACGGGGGCAGCAGCACGGTCATGGTCTACCGGGACGAGGTGATCACGCGGCCGTCGGGACCCAATCCCAACGGGCGGTACGTCCCGGACGCGTTCGTCGTGGAATACGCCGGCGAGGCATAGAGCGGATTTGATTTCTGACCCGGTTTTGAAGGAAACCGGGTTTTTTTATACAAACGATTGGTCAGGTTGTACAACAAATCGGCCAAAACACTGTGGTATGGCCTATTGCGGCCCCAAGTCGGGCGGGACTATACTGAGAGCAGATGAATCATCCCATCATCGGAAAATGGAGGAGAGAGAAGGATATGGCTCAAAAAAAACCGATCGATATCGGGATCGAAAAGCAGGTCATCCGTGGCACGAGCCTCATGGGTACAAAAGAAACGGGCACGCCTGCAAGGGTCGACGTTAAGGACGGCAAGATCACGCGCATCCGGCCGCTCAATTACGAGTGGAAGTACGACAGCCGTGATTTCAACGTCTGGAAGATCGAGGCGCGGGGCTCGTCGTTCGGCCCGCCGATGAAGTCGCTGCCCGGCCCCATCGGGCTCAGCTACAAAAAGCGCATCTATTCTAAAAACCGCGTGCGGTATCCGCTCAAGCGGGTCGACTGGGACCCGAACGGCGAGCGCAATGTACAAAACCGCGGCAAGAGCAAGTTTGTACGCATCAGCTGGGACGAGGCCGCGCAGCTCGTGGCCGACGAGCTCCGGCGCGTCGGGAAACAGTACGGCCCGGAGGCCGTGTTCGTCCAGGCGGACATGCACGGCGAGGGCAAGCACGTCCAGCCCAGCCACGGCTGCTGCTGCCGGCTGCTGTCGCTTCTGGGCGGGTACACGATCCAGATGCGCAACCAGGACAGCTGGGAGGGCTGGAGCTGGGGCGCGAAAAATGTCTGGGGCTGCGAATCGGTCGGCGAGATGAATCCGGCCGCGAACCTCTACCCCGACATCGCCAAAAACGGCGACATGCTCCTGTTCTGGGGCTGCGACCCCGAGACGACGCCGCACGCCATACAGGGCATGATGTCCAGCCGCCTGTGTTACTGGCTTACAGAGCTCGGCCTCAAATCGGTCTACATATGCCCCGACCTCAACTACGGCGCGGCCGTGCACGCGGACAAGTGGATCCCCGTCCTGCCGAACACGGACGCCGCGCTGCACCTGGCCATCGCGTACATGTGGATCACGGAGGACACCTACGAAAAGGACTATATCGCAACGCACGCTTACGGCTTCGACAAGTTCGAGGATTACGTGCTCGGCAAAGAGGACGGCGTCCCGAAGACGCCCAAATGGGCCTCGGAAAAGACAGGTGTCCCTGTCTGGACGATCAAGGCGCTTGCGCGCGAGTGGGCGGAGAAGATCACCTCCATCATCCACGGCAACGGCGGCCCTATGATCCGCGGACCGTACTCGACGGAGCCGGGCCGGCTCGAGCCGATGCTGCTCGGGATGCGCGGACTCGGCAAGCCGGGCGTCCATCAGGCGAAAATGATCGAGTGGTACCTGTTCTCGAAATATTACCCGCTGCCCTATCAGGGCAAGCTCCGGCCGGACTACCCGTGCTTCTGCGAGCAGGTCCGCCCGCCGCGCACGCCGCCCGACGACGCCGGCTTCATCAGCTACCGGTCGAACAAGGAGGGCTACGACGAGTGCGCCGAGCTGCTGAAGGCCATCCCCGTTCCGCCGCAGCAGTCGATCCCCAAGTGCATGGTGCACGACGCGATCCTCAATCCGCCGATCAGCTGGTGGGGGCTGTACTCGTTCTGCGGGCCGGCGGAGGAGCAGTGGACCGAATACGTCTACCCTGCCCCGGGCTGCTCGGAAATCCATATGATCTGGACGGATTCCCCCTGCTGGACGACGTGCTGGAACGACAGCAACAAGTTCATCGAAGCGATGCAGAGCCCCAAGATCGAGTGCATCGTCGCGCAGCACCCGTGGCTTGAAAACGACTGCCTGTTCGCCGACCTCATCCTCCCCGTCGCCACGCGTTACGAGCTCGAGGACATCGGCTCGGACGAGGGCAGCGGAACGTTCGTAACGACGTTCGTCGAGGAGCACTGCATCGACCCGGTCGGCGAGTCGGTCGGCGACTTCGAAGCCGTGGCGAAGATTGCCGCGAAGCTCGGACTGTACGAGGAATATACGAAGGGCGTGAGCCCGCGCGACGTCATGCGCATCTTTTACGAGGCCTCCGACATGCCGCAGCTGATGAGCTACGAGGAGTTGTGCGAGAAGCAGTACGCCGTCGTGCCGTGCGACCCGGACGTCCAGAAGGAGCCGGCCGGCCTGTACGAGTTTTATAAGGACCCGAAAAACCATCCGCTGACAACGCCGACGGGCCTTTTGGAGTTTTCCAGCACGAAGCTTGAAAAGCACTTCCCGCTCGACGAAGAGCGCCCGCCCGTCCCGAAGTGGATCGAAAAGGGCGAAAGCCACGACGAGCGGCTGTCGAGCGAGCGCGCGAAGGCGTATCCGCTCCTGTGCGTGTCCAATCACGGGCGCTGGCGCATGCACGCGCAGGGCGACGACATCACCTGGACGCGGGAGATCCCGACGATGAAGGTCCGGGGCTGGGACGGCTACCTGTACGAGCCCGTCTGGCTGCACACGAGCGAGGCCGAAAAGCGCGGCATCGCAAACGGCGACATCGTCAAGGTCTACAACGAGCGCGGCACCGTGCTCGGAGGGGCGTACGTCTCGGAGCGGCTGGCGCCGCACTGCACGTACGTCGACCACGGGGCGCGCCTCGACCCCATCATCCCCGGAAAGCTTGACCGGGGCGGCTGCATCAACTCGATCACGCCGCACAACAACGTCTCGAAGAAGTCGACCGGCATGGTCGTGAGCAGCTTCCTCGTGCAGGTCGAGAAGGTCACGCGCGAGGAGATGGAACGCTGGATGCGCGATTACCCGGACGCTTTCCGGCGAAATTACGATTACGATACGGGCGTCACGCTCTCGGGCTGGCTCGCGGATGAGGAGGAGGCACGGTAATGTCAAAGGCTTTTGTGATCGATATCGGCCGCTGCTGCGGCTGCTACAACTGTCAGATCGCCTGCAAGGACGAGCACTGCGGCAACGACTGGACGCCGTACGCGAAGCCGCAGCCGGACGTCGGCCAGTTCTGGCTGCACGTCGACGAGCATATACGCGGGACGATTCCCAAGGTCAAGATGCACTATCTGCCGCACCTGTGCAATCACTGCAAAAACGCGCCCTGCATCGCCGTGTGCGCCCCGGGTGCGCTCAAGCGCCGGGACGACGGGCTTGTCCTGCTCAATCCCGAGACATGCACGGGCTGCGGGGAGTGCGTGGATATCTGCCCGTACGAGGCGATCTTCTTCAACGAAGAGCTCGGCATCGCCCAGAAATGCACGGGGTGCGCGCACATCCTCGACCACGACGACGCGCTCCCCCGCTGCGTCGAGGCCTGTCCGACGGACGCCATCCGGTTCGGCGAGGAAGCCGAGCTGCTCGAGCTGATCGACAGGGCGGCCGTCCTGAAGCCGGAAGCGGGCTGTGAGCCCTCGGTGTACTATCTGAATATCCCGGGCCGGTTCATCGCCGGCACCGTCTACGACCCCGTCAGGGAGGAGATCGTACGGGATGCCGAATGCAGCCTCTCCGGCAACGGCAAAAGCCTCACGGCCAGGACCGACGGCTTCGGCGATTTCTGGTTCAAGGATCTGGACGGCGGACTGTACGACCTGACGATCCGGGCAAAGGGCTTCGCGCCGAAGGCCTTCGCCGCCGTCGACACGTCCGACGCGGACGTCAACCTCGGCGACATCCCGCTCGAGCGGGCGTAGCGCAATGCTGAAAAGGCCGGGCACATTCGTGTCCGGCCTTTTCTAATGGGCGGAAATGGAATCCGCGCCTATATAAGTGCCACCTCATCAGTCGCCAGGGCGACAGCTTCCCCTCCAGGGGAAGCCATTTCGCCTTCCAAGGGATGGCGGGCCGTTTAAAGCCATTACGGCGTATTGAAAATCGACATGAAGCGGTCGTTCAGATAGGGCTGCAGGTCGCCGTACGGGATGGAAAACGTCTGGATGCCGGCGGCGTACGGGAAATACTCGTACTCCTGAAAATAGAAAACGATCGCGCCGTCCGTCAGATACCACTGCGAGGTATCCCCGATGTCCTGGAATTCCGCCAGCTCGTAGAGCTCCTCCTCGGCGACCCGCCGGGCGATCTCGTCCCGGATGACGCTGTTTATAAAGCTCTTGTAATCGCCCGACATCAGGCCGCCGAGCGTGAGCCGCGCGCCCGTGGCGAGGTCGAACGTGTAGGCCAAAAGCGCCGTCCCGCCGTGCGCGCCGCCGAGATACCGGAAATCGATGAGCGTCAGGCTCAGAAGGCCGTCTCCGAGGTGCGTGACCTCGTAGCTCACGTCGATCATATAGGCTATGCCCGTGTCGTAGCCCTGCTCGGCCATCTGCTTGCTTTCTTCCTCGTACGTGCCGATGTCCTCTTTCGCCAGCCGGGCATATTCGCTGAAAACGGCATTGACGGCGTCCCCGGCGGCCGCCGCAAGGCCCGTGACCTTCGGCGTTGCGATGGATACGTCAATATAGTCCGAGCTGTATTCGTACGTGTCCGATTCGACGGCCGGGTCCGAAACGTCCGGCGCCGGCGCTTCGCTGTCCGCGGGCTCCGGCGGCCCGTCGGACGGCCTTTCCGATCCGGCGCCGTCCTCGGGCCGGCCGGCGCCGCCGTCCGCCTGTCCGTCCCCGGCCGGCGGGACGTCCGCGGTCCCCGTCGTCTGCGGGTCCTGCGCCTGATCGCCGGCGGAGCCGAGCGCCGCGCAGCCGGACAGCACCGACAGGCTCGTCAGGATA
>CAYMLM010000098.1:0-9621 GCA_964391385.1 uncultured Papillibacter sp. | reverse complement strand
ACAGAAAAATGTTGGAGTTCATCTTCCTTGAACCCCAACATTTATTATAGAACCAGTTTTCAAAGAGGTCATGGAAACATGGCCTCTATTTTTTATTATGGAAATCATGACAAATAACGAAAAGCCCAGCCTTAATGATTCATTGCGTTTTTCCTCCCGCCGCTTGACCGCCGGCGCGAATGAGGCTAAGATGGAATCAACAAATCATAAAGGAGGCACCGTATGAATACCGTATCCGAGTTCAATCAGGCCGGCAAGGAACTGATGGACCTGCTTCTGCTCCGCTTCCCCCCCATCGCGTTTAAGCTCCTCTTCAGCGAGGACGAGATCCCCGAAGGCGCCGTCGTCCCGCTGCGCGACACCGGCAAGCACGTCGCGATGTGCCAGGCTATGGCCATGGCGCGAAGGAACCGCAGCACACTGGCGCTGTTCAAGGAGGACAACTGGTGCGTCTGGCCCAACGTGTGCTTCAAGTACTGTCCGCTCGACGAGGCGGACGTCATCGACGTCGGCTCCAAGCTCTTTATGAAGGATCGCGAGAAGAGCCTGAAATTCTTCAAGGAAAAATACCCCTGGCTCGATACGGACAAATACGATAAAAAGCCCGTCGGCTACGCGGTCGCGCCGCTCGACACATGCAATTTCGTCCCGGACGTCGTCGTTACATACTGCCGCATCTCGCAGATGCGCTCGCTGATCATGGCGACAAAATTCCAGGACGGCGACGTGTTCGACGTCATGCCCGACACCATCGTCTCCTGCTGCTATTCGACGATCCCGCTCTTAAACGGCAAGAAATACAACATCGCCGTGCCCGACCCCGGCGAATACGAGCGCAGCCTCGTCGACGAGGACGAGATCATTTTTTCGGCCCGGGGGGACGCGCTCTCAGACCTGATGGACGGCCTCAAGTCGCTCGACGCCATGCGCTTCGGTTACAGGCACCTCAAATACGACATGAACCTTGATTACCCGCGCGCCGAGTTTTATATTACCCTCAGCAAAAAATGGGGGCTCGACACCGGCGAGCTCTGGTCGCACTAAACCGTATGGCCCTGCCGCGCAGCTGAAAAAAATCCTGTGAGCCGCCTCACAGGATTTTTTATGTCTTATCTGCTTCCGGTCCCGGTTGTTCCGCCGCCGACTGCCCGGCGGTTATATGGACAGCTCCGTACGCCGGATGAGGTCCTCCTGGCTTCCCGGCACAAGTTCCACGAAATACGCCGAGAATCCCGCGACGCGGACAACGAGGTCCTTGTATTTCTCCGGATCTTTCTGCGCGCCGCGCAGGATCTCGCTGCTGACCACGTTGATCTGCATCTCCATGCCGCCCATCTCGAAATACGTCTGGATGAGCGCTCTGAGCTTGAGCCGGCTGGCGTCGGTGCTCAGGGCCGTCGGGTGAAACTTCATATTCAGAAGCGTTCCGTTCGGATATTTGCTCTGGTCCAAACGGGACACGGAGGCCAGTATGGCCGTCGGCCCGTTTTTATCCATCTGCTGCATCGGCGAGATCCCGTCGGACAAGGGTTCTCCCAGCATGCGCCCGTCCGGGGTCGCCGCCGTCGACAGGCCGTAGAGCACGTTGAACGCGACCGGGAACAGTCCGGCGCTGAACGGACCGCGCGGCCCGGACGCCGAGTTGACAAGCTCGGCAAACGTATCGCCGACCCACGCCAGGTATCTGTCGTTATAGTCATTCCCGTTGCCGTACCGCGGCGCCTCGTTGAGTATGTACTGCCGGAGCTCCGCTTTCCCTTCCCAGTTTGTCATGAGCGCGTCGTAGAGCTCTCCGGCCGAACAGACCTTCCGGTCGTACACCAGGTATTTTGTCACGGCCAGGCAGTCGACGAGATTGCCGATCGCGATCCCCGGGAAGCCGGTGGAATTGTACGTCGCCCCGCCGTCCATGACGTCCCTGCCGGACTCCATACAGCCGTCCATCGCAGCCGACACAAGCGGCAGCGGGAGCTCTCTGGCCGTTATGTATTCCTGGATATTTGTCATGCTGACCTGCCAGTCGACAAAGTATTTCATCTGTTTGCGGACTGCCTCGAGGACCTGGTCGAAGGCGTCCATCTCGTACAGATAACCCGTCGGAAGACCGGTCCGGCGCGGCGGCGAGCCGTCCGGATTCGGGAACGGATTGCAGCCGTTGTTGATCGCCTGGAGGAAGCAGTTGGCCATGTTCCAGTACCCCTCCCAGCCCGAGGCCCCGCACATGGACCAGTGGTCGCCGCAGCCGGCGGGCTCGACGCATCCGATCAGGCAGTAATTGCGGGCGCTCTCCAGCGACAGGCCCCGTCCCTGAAGGCCGGGAATGATGATCTCGTCATACTCGAACGTCGGCACGCCGCCGGCGATCATCGTCGTGGCAATGGCCGCCTCCCACAGCCCGTCGGGCGTGCCCCGGTGGATCCTGAGAGCCTGCGGGGGATCGTGCAGCACAAGCCTGGCGGCCGATTGAAGCATCATGTAGGTAACCGCGTTCGTCGCGTCGCTGCCGTTTCTATCCACGCCGCCGAGCGTCATGAGCATGCCGCTCGTATAACCCGAGACGCCGCGGGCCGACGTCGCCGGGCCCATCTTGTTCATCTCGGCGACCTTCAGGTAAAACAGGTCGAGTATCTCCTGCCCCTCCTCGGGCGTCATGGCGCCCGACGCAATATCCGCTTCATAAAACTCGCCCAGATATTGGTCGACGCGGCCGAAGCTGATCCCATGCTGCTGGCCGTCCAGGCACATGCCGAGGTGATACAGGTAAATACATTGAACCGCGTCGTAAAAATTGCGGCAGGGGCGCTCCATGATCCAGCCCAGGCTGTCGGCCATTTTTTCAAGCTCGTTTTTCCTGGCCGTATCCTTTTCGCCGGCCGCCAGCTCACGGCAGGCGGCCGCATACCGTCCGGACAACGTGATCATGGCCTCGCTCACGATGGCCACCGCGCGGTAAAAGGTATACTTTTCCGCGTTGTCGCCGTAAAGCCGGCCTTCCATCGACGCCATTTTGAAGCGGGCCTCGTCCCGGATCGAACCGAAGCCCCGGCGTATGACCTTTTCGTAATTCGAACAGAAGTGGCCGATCGGCATGATGCAGATCTTGTCGGCAAAGGCCGTCACGCCGTTGCCGACGCATTCCAAATACCCTTCCGGAATATATTCGCTGAGCTTCGCGCTGTTGTTCTCCTTTTCCCAGAAATCCACAGTGCTCAGCACGTAATCGATATCCGCCTGGTCGACCAGGTAATTGTCGGTCGGCCTGTTGAGAAGCGTCCCGTTTTCCCAGTCGCGTTTAAACCAGCCGATCCCGCCGAATTCCGGGTTGAGCGAGGAGCCCCTGTAGGACGTGACCTGGCTTCCCACGATCAGCTCGTCCTCATGGATTGTGATTGGGAGCCTGGCGCAGATGTTTTCGAAATTTTTCGCTCTCTTCAGGATGCCTGTCAGCTGCGTGTTTTCCCGGTAAAAATCAGTTACTATCTTTAAGCGCGCCGTACAGAGCTTCGGAGTGGTCGAACGGTACCGCTCTCGAATTCTCTCGACGCGCTCGGTCATCGGCTTTAAACAAAACATGTATTGACCCTCCAGTCGTCCTTCTGTCTCAACATTGTATCCAATTGCAATTTAAATGAGAAATAACAAATACTTTTCAGCATATAAACAACTTCGATAAGCCATTTTTATATACTTGAGACATATTCCGACATTTAGCTTGTCTAATAGCGACAAATACGGTTTAATAGAGTGAAATCGGTTTGCAGAGGTGTTGACGATGGATAACAACAAGCTCGAATACTTTATTTCGGCGGCTCATTCCCTTAATTTTTCGGAGGTTGCCCGCACGCATTTCATATCGCAGCCGGCCGTGAGCCATCAGATCAGCCTGCTGGAGGACGAGCTTGGCGTCCAGCTTTTCCTGCGCGTCGGGCGGCAGCTCGTGCTGACGAGCGAAGGGGAGCTTTTCCTCCCTCAGGCAATCCGCATTTTACAGGATATGCATGACGCGGCGCAGCTCATGCAGCGGCAGAAGCAGGGCAAGTCGGGGAAAGTATCGATCGTCGTTGCCAATACGACCAGCGCGACATATAAGAAATGCCTCGCCGAATTCGCGAAGCGTTACCCGAATATACTCGTCGATACGACGATCGCCCTGGGTTATGAGCAGGCCGTGGAAATCTCAAAAGGCAACTTCGATATCTGCTTTATAGCCGAATACATGGTCGCAAACAATCCGAACATGGACTATACCGTCACACAGCAGGACAGGATGTGCCTCGTCATGCCCAGGTCGTATCCGGCGGTGACGAATCTGGATGATCTGTCTCAGCTTGAAGCGTATCCTTTTATCGGCATCAGTTATGAAAGCTCTCCCCTCCTGATGGAAGAAATACAAAACATCTGCCACCAGAGGAACTTTTCTCCGACAGCGATTCATCAGTACAACAGAACGGAAGCCGTTTTATGGTCTGTCGACGCCGGCGTCGGCATCTCGATCATGCCGATGTCCCTGATCTCCCTTTACCCCGCCGAAAACATTTATTACGTCCCTTTCGATGGGGACGACTGCGTCGTCAATTGCGTCGCCGGCTGGCAGCGCGCGGCCAAAAACACCGCCGCCCAAAAATTCAGGGAAGTGATCCTGGAGCTTTACCCGAAGGAGCCGGGGAAAAGCGCGTCGTCCGACTGACCGCATCAAAGCCCGGCGGCTCGCCCGTTGGCCGCGCCCGGCTGTCGGAAGTCAGAATCCTGTCAGGCTGCCGAGCTCGGAAAACCCAACTTTTGTGTAACTCTAAGATCATATAGTGAGCTTTTGGCTTGTAATCTGCCGTTGCTTTGTCTACTCTGGACAGTTTGCCGTTTTTATTTTAAACAGATTGTTTAAGCATACGGCTCATACCCTCCCGAAAAACCTTGGAGTCGGTCAATAGTTATATAACCCAGGAATTCGCGCTTTCGCCTCAAGGTATTTGTATTGATTCAAGCCCGCATTCATTCAAGTAACCACTGTGAAAAATCCTCCCGCTCATGCTTCCGACGCGATTTGTGCAGCGGCTACCAAAATCGAGGTGACGGAAATGGAAAAGTATAAAATAGGCATGGTCGCAAAGCTGCTGGACCTCCCCAACGACACCCTCCGCTATTATGAAAGCAGAGGGATCGTGACGCCCCAGAAGGATGAGGAAACCGGTTACCGGTACTACGACGCCTGGGACTTGAATTACCTCCTGGATACCAAATGGTACCGCGGCTATGATTTTTCGCTTGGCGACGTCATAAAAATGATCAACGAGGACGATCATGCGGCATTTATGGACCGCTGCCTCAAGCGCGAGGCCGATTTGCTTCATACAATATACGAATATAAAAGAAAGCTGGACTCGCTGGTCAGCTATCGGCAGCGCGTTTCTCAGCTGCTCAATAAAATCGGCGTCTTTGAAATCGTTGACAGGCCGGCCATGGTGTATCAGCGGCACAGGATCGAATACGAATTCGTATCCGACGAGGACACGCTCTCGGTGACGAAAAAATGGATCAACCTTATGCCCTTTGTCGATCATACTTTTGTGATGCCCGTATACTCCGACAACGACGCAAACCGCTTCAACGAATACTCGTGGGGATTTTCACTCAGCCCCGACGACGCGATCCGAAACGGCATCGACATTTTGCCGCCGGCGGAATATTTACCGCCTGTAAAAAGCGTTTATACCGTCTTTACGGCAGGCGGACGAAACACATTCACCAGATCATTTAAATCGCAGGTAGTCGCCAAACTCACGGACATGGGACATAAGATTGTAGGTCCCCCGGTCGGCCATCTCATCGTCCGGCTTCACAACGAAGGCATCTTCACACGGTATTTCGAGGTCTGGGTACCGATAGAGTGAGCCAATTTTTTAGGCAGCTTCCACAAAAGGAAGCTGCCTCTTTTTATTCTTGACATTCGGGTTGCTGAAAGGTTTAGCCTAAAATTACCTATGATAAGGGGGCATCCTGATGATTCATGATCTGACAATGACGCTGGACGAAAAGACGCTGCCCTTTCCGGACAGCGGAGATCCTCACATGACGTGGAAACATCTTGTTGACCATTCCGTTTATAAATGCCAGGTCAGCTTGTTTTCCATGGTGACGCATCTGGGCACCCACGTTGACGCGCCTTTGCATTTTGTAAAGGACGGCAAGACAACGGCGGAGATCGCGCTCGACCGTTACTGCGGGCAGGCCGTCTGCCTTGACGTGCCGTACGTCCCGATGGACAGGCTGTTGGACGTCGGCGACGTGCTCAATGCCAACAGCGAGCTCATCAAGCCCGGCGATATCATCCTCCTGCATACCGGCTGGGAGGGCAAAGCCGGCAGCTGCGAATACTTCGATTTCCCGGACTTTGACCCCGGCATCGGCGAGTTGCTCGAAAGCTTCGGCGCACACGGAATCGGTTTTGACCTCCCGTCCATAGACAGGAAAGGCGAAGCCCACCAAAGCGTCCTGCTGCGCGATATGAGCATCATTGAATCGCTCGTCAATTTGAAGCCGCTGATCGGCAGACGGTTCTATTTCAGCGCCGTCCCGCTGAAATTCGGCGACGGCGACGGCAGCCCGGTCCGGGCATATGCCGTCACGGAAGATGAATGCAATTAAGGGAGCACGCAATGAAAATCGAGAAGCTTTTTACCCCGTATAAAATCGGCGCCTGCGAGATACCGAACCGGCTGGTCGTCCCGCCGATGGTCGTCAATATGAACCCGGTCGACGGCTGCGCCACGGAGCAGTTCATCCGCTACTATGAGGCGCGCGCCAAGGGCGGCTGGGGTCTGATCATCACGGAAAATTTCCGGGTCAGCTACCATGCCGGCGGTTATCCCCACATCTCGGGCCTCTTCAACGAGGAACAGGTCGCAAGCCACAGGAGGCTGACCGACACGATCCACAAATATGACACCAGGATCTTCTGCCAGATCTACCATGCCGGGCGTCAGGCAAACAGAAACGTCAATTACGGCATGCAGCCCGTCTCCTGTTCGCCCATCCCCTGCCCCTGGAATAAGGACATCCCCAGAGAACTGACGTACGACGACATTCAGGAGATCGTCGCCGATTTCGGGAAAACGGCCGCGAATGTCGTCAGGGCCGGTTTCGACGGCGTCGAGATCCACGCGGCGCACGGCTACCTGATCCACCAGTTCCTGTCGCCCAACTCCAACAAAAGAACGGATGAATACGGCGGCTCCTTTGAAAACAGGGTCCGCTTCTTAAGGGAGGTCATGGCGTCGGTCCGGGATGCCGTCGGCCCGGATTTCCCGATGCAGATCCGCCTTTCCGGCGCTGAGTATGCCGACGGCGGCAGGACGCTGTTCGAGTCCCATGAGATCATCCGCCGGATTGAGGAATGGGGCGCGGACGCCCTGCACATGACCTTCGGCATGTACGGGACCCGCTCGTCCCTCGGCTCCGTTTCGTCCTTCTTTCAAAGCCACGGCTGGAACGTCCATCTGGCCGAGGCAGCCAAACAGCTCGTCAAAATCCCCGTCATTACCGTCGGCCGCATCTCCGAGCCCTCGATGGCCGAGGAAATCATCACGGCGGGGAAAGCGGATTTCGTGGGAATGGCGCGCCAGTCCCTGTGCGACCCGTATTATCCGGCAAAGGTCAGGGCCGGCGAATACAATGAGGTCCGGTCGTGCATCGGGTGCCTGCAGGGCTGCACGGCCTCCACATACCAGGGCGTGCCGATCTATTGCCTTGTGAACCCGGAGCTGGGCTACGAGTACAATACCGATTACTCACTGGCCCCCGTTTCCAAAAAAATCTATATCGCCGGAGGCGGCGTGGGCGGCATGGAGGCGGCGCGGGCGGCCGCCGTCAAAGGCCACGAGGTCCATCTCTTCGAGGCGGCGAATCAGCTTGGGGGCCAGTTCATTGCCGCCAGCTATCCGCCTTTTAAGGGCGAGTTCGCCACATACCCGGCCTGGCTGATCCGTCAGCTAAAAAAGCTCGGCGTCAACATCCACATGAACACCAGGCTCACCGCGGACAGGGTGAAAGCGGACAAACCGGACAAGGTCATCATCGCCACAGGCGCGCGGCCGATTATACCCGATGTCCCCGGAATCGAGGACCCCCGCGTCCTTCAGGCCGAGGACGTCTTGCGGGGCAGGGTCGATCCCGGCATGAACTGTCTGGTCATCGGCGCCGGGACGACGGGAACGGAAACGGCCGCGTATCTGGCCGTCCAGTGCAAGGAGTCCGTGACGCTTGTGTCGCGCCGGCCGTATATCGGCAAGGGCATGGAGAGCGGTATGAGAGACGATCTCCACGACCTGCTCGACAAATACTTCGTCAAAATTATCACCGGCACGGCTTTAGTCGCCGTGACGCCGGGGGGGGCGAAGCTGAAAAGCGGCGACAGGGAATACATCCATCCATGCGATACCATTATCTTGGCTATCGGCGCGAAAGCTTACAAACCGCTGGAGGAGGAGTTAAAGGGAATATGTGAAGCTGTTGTCATAGGCGACGCCCGCGAAGCGAGGCAGGCGTTACAAGCCACCCGCGAGGGATTCTCAGCAGGGATAAACGCGTAATTTATTGAGAAAACGGAGGATAAAAAAATGTCTGACAGTACTTTGGCGACAAAAAAGACCCGGAACGCAGCCTACTACATCAAAAGCATCATCGGCCTTGCAATCATGCTTTTCTTCGGCCAGATTCCCGCTCCCGAGCCGATGACCCAGCTGGGCATGATCGTACTCGGGCAGTTCCTCGGCCTGATCTTTCTGTGGACCTTCGTCGACATGGTCTGGCCCACCTTTGCGGCAATCATCCTGTTCGGCTTTATCGCACAGCAGGTGTACCCGAATTCGTTCGCGATGGCCGGCGTTTATGAGGCGGGCTCCCAGTCCATGGGCAGCTGGGTCGTCGTGATTGTCATCGGGCTTCTCCTGCTCAACGAGGTTTTGGAGGAAACGGGCATCATCCGGCGCGTCGCCTTTTGGTTCCTGACCAGAAACGCGGCCAGAAAAAGCCCCTGGGGCTTTACGTTCATGTTCCTCCTGTCCGCCTTCGTCATCGGCTTCTTCCTCGACGTCACCGCGGCGCAGATCTTCATGCTCGCCCTGGCCAAGGAAATTTTTGAAATCGTCGGTATGGAAAAAGAGGACAAGTGGACAAAGGTCATAACGATCGGCCTTTCCTTCACCGTCATCATCACATTTGCCATCACCCCGATCTGCCACACGCTGCCGATCCTGTTCATGGGCATCTATTCCGCCATCGCGCAGGCCGGCATCAACTGGCTCAGCTACATGCTGATCGCTGTCCCTGTCGGCATCATCATCTGGGTCGTCATGTATTTCTTCATGAAGCTCGTGATAAAGCCCGACGTCAGCAAGCTCAACAAAATCGACTTTTCCAAAATCGAAGCGGCACGTCCCGGCAAGTGGAGCAAACGCGAAGCCGTTGCGGTCGCTTTGAGCGCTCTTCTCGTTATCTCCTGGGTGCTTCCCGGCTTCCTCTCGTTCCTGGCCCCGGCCGGAGCCTTTACAGGCTGGATGAACATGATCACGATGCTCACCCCTCTGCTCGTCTGTCTTGTGATCATGGCCGTTATCCGCATCGAAG
>CAYMLM010000097.1:0-9636 GCA_964391385.1 uncultured Papillibacter sp. | reverse complement strand
AGTTCAGACGTGTGCTCTTCCGATCTATGAGCGGGACAGACAGCGTCCAGGTGCCGTTGATAAAAAGCAGTTCGGTAAAAATAAGCCAATAGGCCGGCTTTTTCATAGCCTCCGACAAGGTGAAGTTTCTGCCAGTGAAGATTTTTTCGGAGGCGGGCGCGGCCGGAAGTGTTTGAAGGTATTCGGGTTTCGGGAGCTTCACAAAAAAGGTCCCGGCGAGGCCGGCGACGAGAAACACGGCGGCCAGGGTCAGGAAGACGGGCTTGAAGCTGACGACGCCGTCCGAGGTATTGGATGCCATAAGCGCCTGGGAAACGGGCGTGAAGATGACCGTCGAAAAAGCAAATGAGGAAACGGCGAGACCCGAGGCGAGCCCCTTGCGGTGGGGCAGCCACTTCTGGATGCAGCTGATGCAGGCGGCATAGGCAAATCCGGAGCCGAGCCCGCCGAAGGCGCAGTACGTCAGGTTCATCCAGCCGATCGTGCTTTCGGTGAGAAAGGCCGTAGCCCCGACGCCAAGCGAGAACAGGATAACGCCGATTGTCGCCGTCAGGCGCGGCCCTTTTTTGTCATTGAGCAGGCCGCCGGCGAGATTGCCCGTGCAAAAGGCGAACAGCATATAGGACGAGACCATCGTAGCGGCCTCTGCCGTCCATCTAAACGATTGGATGATTGGACTTTTGAAAACACTCCAGAGATACA
This sequence comes from uncultured Papillibacter sp., assembly GCA_964391385.1. Classification (GTDB taxonomy): domain Bacteria; phylum Bacillota; class Clostridia; order Oscillospirales; family Oscillospiraceae; genus Sporobacter. The sequence continues at coordinate 8,934 of CAYMLM010000097.1, read as the reverse complement.
GGATGCCGACACAAATCTGGATCATGAGGCAGCCAAGGATGGGCGTAATGGCCGTGCGGTTGATTTTCATGGTATTCTAAACCTTTTCTTTAAGCGTTGATGGCGCACTCTGTCAGGAACATAAGCGCGACGGCTTTTTAGTGCCTGGCGGATAACTCAATCAAAATTTAAGTCCCGCCGGTATGGAACGATTCGCCGGGCCTGAAAGAAAACACTACTCCGGAGGATGCGGGACATATTCCCTGACAACGTCCAAAAAAAGCTTCGAGCACGGATTTCTGCTTTGCCTGGGCCATGCGCAGATATATTGGATTTCGGTTCCTTTCGAATCGAGCGGTATGACGTCGACCGCGTCCGGCAGGATTGCTTCTGTCAGCCCTCTGGGCAGTATGGAGACACCGAGCCCCGAACTGACCGAAAGCAGAACCGACTCCGCTTTGTCGTAACGGTGAATCACCCGCGGCAAGGCGTGATGCGCCGCGCAGATTTCCATGACCTGGCTGTAAAGCTGCGGACTGTCTATTTGTGAAATCATGATAAATTTCTCCTGAAAAAGCTCATTGTAATCCAGCTTGCCCTGCGTCAGCCTGTGGCCTTTCGGCACGACGAGCACGAGCTTATCGCCGTGTGTCACCAGATAATCAAGGCGTCCGTCCCCGGGAAGCATTGAGAGGTGGGCAAAATAAAAGTCGAATCTGTTTTCGAGCATTGCCGAAGCCTGCGCTTTGCCGGTGTTCTGAGTCATATCTATTATGATATCGGGATATTGCGCGGAAAATACGGACAGGATCGATGCCAGGGTGCGGCTCGCGATGGAAACGGTTGCTATCGAGAGATATCCCGTCCGCCCGCTGTGGACCTGTCCGACCCTGTTCGCGGCATTTTCAGCCATATCCACGAGATCAACGGCATACGGTAAAAACGTCTCACCCTCGCGCGTGAGCGAAACGTCTTTGTTTGTCCGAAAGAAAAGCTTTGCGCGGAGCTGCGTTTCCAGCTCAAATATGCACCGGCTGATTTTCGGCTGGGGCACATTGTTTTGTCTGGCTGCTTCGGAGAAGTTGCGAAGCTGCGCCGCCGATATGAAATATCTCAGATTTTTGGTATCCAACTGTCATACCCCCTGTTTGAAATCCGATAAAAGCCGCCGAATCGGGTCGGCGGTTATTTTGTTTATACCATCGGGATGCTGAGATAGGGTTACCCTCCGGCATTCTAGATACAGCAGAAGCCGCCGCGCAGCCGTTGACACTCGCGCACAAAATCGAAGGTAATAGTCGGCCGGGTATCCGTCCCCATAACAGATACCCAGCTTAAGAAGGAATGAAGGGATGGCCGAAGGAAAAAGGCAGGAAAAAACATAAAGGCAGCCCGCTTTGAGAACACAAAGCAGACTGCCTTCACAGGCATGCTATTTAAGCCGATCAGGCTTAATACTTGTTCCCTTCTCAAACGTGAAGGCCGATTCGTTTCCAATATCGACCCCGTGAGCTTTTACACTCAGGCCAGACGGTCATAGGCTTATGCCCTTAGACCGAAAGGCACGGCAACTATTCATTTACTGTAAAATTAGCACAAGCGGCTTGTTTTGTCAATCTTTTCTGCTTCCCTGTTCAGGTCCCCTCGGGCACCAGAATCGTTTCCTCGGCAATTGAACAATAATTTTATGGAAACGGTTTTATTTTGTGCTATATTTAACATATGGCGTACCGACTTAACAGAGAGATTAACAGGAACTTATATCGCATCAGAGCCTCATGGAAAGCATTAAAATCGGTATGAGGCAATATTCGGAGGTTTATGAATGAATGACAGGATTGTAATCCGGAATGAGGAAGAAGCAGATTATAAGAAGGTAGAGGAAATCACAAGGAAAGCTTTTTGGAATTTGTATATTCCGGGGTGTAATGAACACTATCTGGTCCATGTTATGCGGGCCCACAAGGACTTTCTGCCGGAGCTGGATCTGGTGATTGAAGCGGATGGTCAGGTCATCGGGAATATCATGTATACGAAAGCAAAGCTGACGGACGAGTCCGGGGAGGAAAAGGACATCCTTACCTTCGGTCCGGTTTGCATTGTGCCGGAGTATCAGAGAAAGGGGTACGGAAAAAGGCTCATGGAGTATTCCTTTGAGCAGGCGGCCGCGCTTGGTTACGATGTGATCGTCATATTCGGAAACCCGGCCAATTACGTAAGCCGCGGCTTTAAAAGCTGCAAAAAGTACAATGTCTGTCTTGAAAACGGGACTTACCCGGCGGCCATGCTGGTAAAGGAACTCAAGCCGGGCGCCCTGGACGGAAGAAGGCGGGTTTACTGTCAAAGCCCCGTATTTGAGATAGACGAACAGGAAGCCGGGCGCTTTGACGAGGGTCTGGAAGGCCTGGAGAAGAAATTCCAGCCAAGCCAGGAGGCGTTTTATATTCACAGCCACTCTGTTCTGCAGTGAGTTTCCATGTGTCAAAAGCCAAGGCGCACAGCCTTGGCTTTTCTGACCTGAAATGTTTACCGGGAGAACCGCTGCCTTGGTTTTATTGGTTTTCGTAAAACTCCCTGCCGCAGGCGTAAAGCTCGCTGAGCGCAATCCAGATGCGCTCCGGGTCCTGCTCCATTATGCTCGTATAAAAGCCGCCGCCGGAGGCATACGCTTCCACCGTATCGTGAATCTTTTCGATCAGCTCCTCGACGGGGACTTCGACGCCCGGCGCGATGCCTTCGAGGCCGGTATTAAATCCGATTCGATCCCCGTACATCCTTTTCATTTTCGGAATATCGACGGCTCTTCTTTGAAGCTGCAAAAAGTCTATGCCCATCGATACCATGTGGGGCAAAAATCTCTCAACCTTGCCGCAGGAATGCAGCTCAAATATCACGCCCTTTGATTTTACGCGGTCAACGATGCGCTTTGTGGGCGCGTAGATTAAGTTCTCAAACATTCTCTCGGAGAAGAAGGTGTCCCTTTCCGTCCCCCAGTCGTCATGCAACGTCACCATGTCGACGGGGTAGAGCGAATATACCTTGTCAAACAGCTCGATGACATGGTCGGCATAGCGTTCGAAGAAGTCCGCAACAGCCTCCGGCTCCAGAGCGAGCGCCGTCATACTCTCCGTGTAGCCGCCCATGAGGGACACCAGGCGTTCCGTGCAGCCGAGGAAAATATTCACGGACAGCGCCCGGTTCGGGTCGTATTCGGTTTTCAGATAGTCCTCGGCGCGCTCCTCGAATCCCCACTGCGACAGGTCGGGGAACTGTATGACGCGCTCCCATTCGGTTATGTCGGGACAGACGCATGTGCCGGGCGTCAGCATCGAGCCGCCGGCAGAGGGCACCCAGGTCCAGGACGCGCCGAACCAGTCGGTGTATATGAGCCCGCGCGCCTCCTGATCCGTAAAGCTCGGCGCAAGCTGCCTGTCGTCCACGCGCTTTGATATCAGTTCTTCGGGCAGCATCCACTGCACGTCGGTCAGCGAGTTCGGCACCCAAAGGGGATGCTCACGGCGGGCGGCGCGAACAAAGTTTTCCTTCGGCGTAACAGGCGTTTCGAAAAGCGGCACAACAATCTCGCCCTTCGTAAACGGCCGTGTCATTCTGGCGGTTTTTACAGCGGGGTCCAGATACTTAAACGTCGGATATCTCATGAATTGTCTCCTGTTTCTGCATACGTCTTTTCGCGGCGGGCGTACAGTCAGGTCGTGAATTTTTTCACGCCGAAAAGCTTCCGCATATATTCAAGGCCGCTTCCGCCGCCGGCCGCCTCGCCGCCGTAGCCGGTGCCGCCGTAGGGGTAGGCGCGGTCGGGCACATCGTTGAGGTCTTCTTCGTCGATTTCCGCGACGCAGCGCGCCATGGAGCCGTCGCCCAGATACCAGCGCAGGGGGAAGCAGTAAAACTTAAAGCGTTTGCCGACAACCTTCGCCAGGTCGCCGCCAAGATTTTCAACGCCGACGATGCCGTGGCCCAGCATCAGCTTATGACAGGGCTCCCAGGTGCCCCAGATGCCGATCTCCTCCAGGATGCCGAACTTCCTGTCGTAGGCTTCCTGCCCATAGATACGGATATATTCAAACTTGTCAAACTCCGCGTAGGCCTTTTCGCCGAACAGCTTCGCGTATTCCTCCGTAATCGGGCAGCCCGTCGCGCCCAGCAGGTTCATGCGCGTCATGCCGTTGTTGCCCATGGCCGTGTGAAGCGGATGGTCCAGGGCTTGCGAATCCATTGCGACGCACTTGACTTTTCTTTCGACAAACCACTTGCCCGCCTCAATGCCCGTGCCTGAGGCATAGTGGTAATAGGCCTTTGAATCGTCAAACAGCTTGTGCATGCCCGTTTCAAGGCAGAGCACCATGCCCTCAAGCTCCGACGGCCGGATGCCCGCCTTCTCGCAGCCCGCTTCAAGGTGTTTCGGCTCGATCAGTCCCCACGGCTCAATGTCGATGGGAATGCAAACCGCGTCGCCGGTGTAGGCGTCCACCGGCATTTCGTGCGTGTACCGGGCACGCCTGCCGTCAAACTCGTACTCCATGACATGGCGGGGCGCGTCGCAGTGGGTGCCGGTGTGCATGGTGCAGGTGATCTTCTGCGTCAAAACGCCGCCCTTTGCCATGGTGTGAGCATTATCAATTTCAGGTTTGTCAAAATACGGCCAACGAGGAATCTCCGCGCTAAACGGATGTGTCAGATCCACAAATATTTTCTTTCCCATAGCAATTGCTCCTTTATTATAAAAACCATACTAATTTAACTTCAAAGTCAATTCGCCTTGCGGCGTCAAATTTATCCCGCCTCTGGCGGGAACCGGCGAGGATGTCAGGCTTTCCTATCGTTTTTCCGTTTCGCGGCATATTCCATCAGATACTCCTGCAATCCCCTGCTGGTCTCCTCGACCCGCTGCGGCGTCCATTCCTGCCAGCCCCTGCCCGATTTCATGCCGAGGCTGCCTATGGAAAGCATGTATTGCAAAAGGTAGGACGGCTCGTGATTGTCTGCCAGCGATTTGAGTATGTAATTATGAATGTTATACGTCAGCTCAATGCCGACAAGGTCCGAGCTCTCCAGGGGGCCAAGCACCGGCCAGCTCAATCCGGGGCCGTACTTACACGCATCGTCCACTGTTTTGGGGTCCGCGATGTCTTTTTCAACCATGTAAATCGCCTCGCGCCACAGCGCGTGCTGGAGTCTGTTCGCGACGAAGCCCGGCACGTCTTTTTTGCAGCAGATGGGCTTTTTCCCCACGCCGGCGAGAAGCTCCATCGTGGATTCTACAACCTCCTCGGCAGTGTAGTCGGATTTCACCACTTCCACCAGCGGCACCAGATGCCCGGGATTCCAGAAATGCGCGCCCACAACCCTTTCGCGGCACCGGCACTTCTGCGATATCTCCGTCGGGCTCATGAAGGAGGTGTTTGTGGCGAGGATCGTATCCTCCCGGCAGAACTGCTCAACGTGGGCAAGCAGCTCCTGCTTCGTCTCCATTACCTCGGGGTAGCACTCGAGGATAAAGTCGGCATCCGCGTAGGCCTCCCGGTCATCCGTTACGAAACGTATGCGCCCGAGGATGGCGCTCTTCTCCGCCTGCGTCATCGCGCCCCGGGAAATCATCGTATCCAGGTTCGCCTCAATCGGCTGATATCTGTCGGGCTTCAATGTCCGTGTTTTCAGTTTTACGTTCAGCTGGGGATTGGAGGCAAAGACGTGTGCAAGCGAATGGCCGGTCATTCCCGCATCGACAATGACGACATTTCTGATTTTCATATGGAGGTCCTCCTCAAAAGGGCCGCGCCGGGACCGTTGGGAGACAGCGAGACCCATGGCACAGTCAGTTGGATTAAGATAAATACGCCCCATAGACCCTGAGCCGGATGATTTATCGGACTGGCAGCTTCCCCCGGCAGCACATCGGATTTCGTCCTGCTAAAACGGGTGATAGCAGCGGATATAATGACCTCCGCCCAAATCGGTCAGCGAGGGACACTTTTCCCGGCAGTCGCCGGCCGCGTAAGCGCACCTGTCGGCAAAGCGGCACTCATCCCTGGGATTGATCGGCGAGGTAAGCTCTCCCTTGAGTATGATCCGTTCTCTTGGTCTGTCGATGTTCGGCGACGGTATGGCCGACAGGAGCGCCTTCGTGTAGGGGTGGCGGGGGTGCGAGAACAGCTCCTTCACGGGAGCTTTTTCCACCACCTGTCCCAGATACATGACGAGCACCTCCTGACAAAAGTGCTTGACGACGCTCATATCGTGCGTAATGAAAATGTAGGTGTAGCCATGCGCCTGCTGAAGACGTTTGAGCATATTCAATATCTGCGCCTGAATGCTGACATCCAGGGCGGAAACCGGCTCGTCGCAGACAATCAGCTCCGGATTGAGCGCCAGAGCGCGGGCGATGCCTACGCGCTGCCGCCTGCCCCCGTCGAGCTCGTGCGGGTAGCTGTTGACGTTGCGTTCGGCTATGCCGACATTCCGCATGACCTCCAGCACCTTGCTCTCCAGCTCGCTTCTTTTCTGAAACATACGCTGAGTGACGACCGGCTCGGCAATCGTGTTATATATTGTTTTTCTTGGGTTGAGCGAAGAATACGGATCCTGAAAAATCATCTGTATTTTACGGCGCAGAGCTTTCAGCCGCCGCCCTTTGCAGTCCAGGATATTCTCGCCTTCGAGGAGGATCTGTCCGCCTGTGGCGTCACAAAGTCTTGCAACAAGCCGGCCCAGCGTGCTTTTTCCGCAGCCCGACTCGCCGACGACGCCGATCGTGCGTCCCTTTTCGAGCGTGAAGCTCACATCGTCCACGGCATGGAGCCAGCCGGCGGGCCTTTGAAAGTACTTCTTCAGATTTTTTATTTCCAGATAATGCTCACTCATAACGCTGATCCTCTCTCCTTGCCTCCGTGGTTTTAAGCGAACCATTGTATATATGGCATTTTACGGCATGGTCTTCTCCGGAAAGTCTCGTCTTTTCGGGTTTTTCCATGTGGCAAAGCTCCTCCGCATAGGCGCAGCGCGGGGAGAACGGGCAGCCGCCGGGAAGCTCCATCGGATCCGGCATCAGCCCCTCAATCTGGTATAAAAACTCCGTTTCACGCTCGAGGTTCGGTATGGCTTCGAAAAGGCCGATCGTATAGGGGTGCCGGGCGCTTTTGAAAATATCCTTCAGCGTGCCGCTCTCCACGACCTCCCCGGCGTACATGATGGCCACCTTGTCGCAGGTCTCGGCCACTATGCCAAAGTCATGGGTGATCATAATCATGGAGGTATTGAACCGGCTGCGCAGATCCTTCATCATTTCGAGCACCTGCGCCTGGATCGTAACGTCGAGCGCGGTGGTCGGCTCGTCCGCGATGAGCAGGCTGGGGTTGCAGGCCAGGGCCATAGCTATGACGACGCGCTGTTTCATTCCGCCGGAAAACTGGTGCGGATAATCGTGCGCGCGCTCCGGTTCGATCCGCACGACCTTCAGCATCTCGACCGCGCGTTCCTCGGCTTCCTTGGCGCTGACCCCCTGATGGTTTTCAATGGCTTCCGCTATCTGGTCCACGACCTTCATGGTCGGATTGAGCGCCGTCATCGGGTCCTGAAATATCATGGAGATTTCCGCGCCGCGCACCTTGAGATATTCATCCTCACTGATTTTTGTGAGATCGCGGCCCTTATAACAGATTTCCCCCGAATGCAGGCAGCCGGGCGGACAGTCGATGAGGCCCATGATCGCCAGCGCCGTCGTGGTTTTGCCCGCGCCCGTTTCACCGACGATACCCAGCGTTTCTCCGGTGTTCAGGCTCAGATCGAGGCCGTTTACGGCATGGACGACACCGTCGTCCGTGTGAAATTTTACGACGAGATTCTTGATTTCCAGCAACTTGTTGTCCATAGCCCTACCTCTTCATTCTCGGGTCCAAAGCGTCGCGCACGCCGTCGCCGATGAGCGTCAGCGATATGATGGTGGCCACCAGAACGATTCCCGGAATCGTCGTGATGTGCCAGGCGACGCGCAGATACGTCCGGCCGCCCGCGAGCATAGTGCCCCATTCGGGATTGGGCGGCTGTACGCCAAGCCCCAGAAAACTCAGCGTGCTGATGATGCCGACGGCAAAGGCGATGTCCATGATGACGACGGTGATGACGGGACTGATGGCGTTCGGCAGTATGTGGGACATGATGATCTTCAGGTCGCTCGCCCCTTGTATGCGCGCGGCCTCGATATATTCGTTTTCCACAACCTGCAGCACCTGCCCCCTGATCATCCTGGCCTGACCGGGCATCATCCCCAGTCCGATCACAAACATGAGGCTCACTGTGGACGGCGTCATCACGGTGGCCAGCGCGATCATAAGCAAAAGCGGCGGAATGGACATGATGATATCCATGAGGCGCATGATCAGCGTGTCTGTCAGGCGGCCGTAATAAGCCGACGCCGTACCAAGTATGATGCCGAGAAAAAGACCGATGGCCAGGCCGAAAAAGCTTATCAGGATGGTGGTGCGTCCGCCCCAGAGCACGCGCGCAAAAATATCGCGCCCAAGCTCGTCGAGTCCGAAGATGTGTTCGCGCGACGGCGCCTGAAGCTGATTGGGCACATCCATAGCTATAATGTCTTCGTTATAACTGTAAAACAGCGGGGATAAAACGCAGGGGATCAGTATGACGGCAAACAATATCATGCCGATAATAGCCGCCTTGTTCCTGCGGATCCGCTTCCAGACGTCCCCCCAAAGAGAACGCTTTTTATACGCACTTTGATTAAGCATCCGCTTTCACCGCCTTCGCTTTTCTCTTGTGTCTCATGTAAATCGACTTGATCCGCGGATCGATGAACGCATAGACCAGATCCGTCAGAAGATTCACTATTATGATGATGCAGGCGGAAATGAGGACGCTACCCATCATAGATCGGAAGAGCGTCGTGTAGGGAAAGAGTGTAGGATTGGGTGGTGTTGT
>CAYMLM010000096.1:0-9888 GCA_964391385.1 uncultured Papillibacter sp. | reverse complement strand
AAATGACGGATTTAATCTTATTTCCGTCGTGCGCGACGGAAACTCTGCGAGGCTTATAACCGAATTAGGACTTTATCTACACCTTGAGCCGCCTTGAAAACAAGGCGGCTGCCGCTTGTTTGAGCGCTTTTTTACGCGTTGTCGTAGGCCTCCAGAGCCGCGACGAGGCAGTCGGCAACGCCGTTGACGCCGACGGTCATCAGCGTCGTCACAATCGCGCCGCGCACCTCGTCGCGCGTCGCGCCCGCTTTTTTGGCAAAGCCCGCGTGCGCCGTGACGGAGCCGAGCGCGCCCCGGCTGGCCTGAAGGGCGAGGTAGACCAGCTGGAACGTCTTTTCGTCAAGCCCGCTTTGATCCCGGATCGTATCCCCCAGATTGAAAAAGGCCTTCATGGTCTCGGGGGATTCCTTCCCCCACACCTCAAAGAATTTCGCTTCCGCCATTCGTTGAATCCTCCTTTAAATACAGGTTCAAGCCCTACCGTCAATAGTAAAGCGTCCGGAGCAGATAATCAAGGGAAGAATGGAAAAAATACCTTCTTACTCTGCATTACCCAAGTCGCTTCCGATTCGCGCTGCTCTATTGGGTCACGTGCAAGGCCTGTCCCTTCATCCGGCGGCAGGCGACAGATCAGATCGTCAGGGTGCCGTTTTCGTCCTCGAGAAGGATGAGTATCTTTTCCTCCGCGCCCGTCGCGGCGTTGATATAGACGATATACCGGCTTCCGTCGCCGTTTTCACACTTGAATTCATGACAGAAGACCTCGTTTTTCCCGTTGGTCGGTATGATCGCCAGCTGGTGCGACAGGACGGTCAGGTGCGGCGAGACCTTGCTTTTGGCGTCCGATTCGCTGACCTCGACGGCCGGGATATCCCGTTTGACGTGGTTCATGACGTATCCCTGCGCCTCGAAACCGACGATCTTGCCGTTGTCGAGCGCGACGTAGACCTTGATGAGGTCGGGATAACAGATGACGTCGCCGATTGTATGGGCAAAATTGACGACGAGCCTGTTCCCGTCAACAATCTCGTAGCTTTTCGCCATGCTCTTATAGCCTTTTTTCTGAAGATAACGCATGGCGAGATTGGATGCGTCCTTTGCGTCCATGACGACCTGCCCGACGATGCGGGAGTTGAAGGCGTCTACGACGTACCCGCCCTTCTTGCTGACCTCGACGCTGACGGTCCCGCCGTCGGCGTTGGCGTAGAACATATAGACGGGCAGGTTTCCGCCGCGTTCGCCGCTGAATTTTATACTTTTGGGATTTAAGTCCATGAAATCGGCGGCATTGGCCAGCGCTTCCTCCTGTGTGACGTCGGCAACGCCTTCGAGCATTTTCGGCGTCAGGCCCAGGATGTGGGAGGAAAACGGCCCGTCGTATATGAGCGACGGCGTTTCGGGGAATTCCTCCTCCATGACGGACAGGCTGTCTTCCAGATAATCGGGCGTAATCCGCGAGGGGAGACCCGACGCCCTGTCTGTCATTTCGTCCAGCTTCTCCGCGGTCATGCTCCCGCTGCCGGCATCGGCCATGAGCTGGTTTAAGTTCGTCGACAGGACCGTTGCCGCTTCCGAGAGCTTGACGAGATTGCCGTGCTCCTCCTCGGCGGCTATACTTCCGGCTCCGGCTTTTTTTGACAGCGCGAATGCGTAATCCCCCGCTCTCGTAATAAAGCCCGACATTTCCTGAAGCTTAAAGCCGGACAGCGGCAGTTCGCTCAGGGCGTACTGCGCCGACAGCGCCTTGCCGTATACCTCCGTGCAGACGGAGCCGAGCATGGCCGGCGTATTGGCATAAAGCGATTTCTGCAGCGCGGCGTCCAGCTCCCCAACGCTTGAGACCAGCTCGGCAAACGCATGCTGATAGTTGTTTTCGAGCTGAAGCTTGTATTCGGCCGCCTGCCGGTAGTTCGACCAGGCGATGCCGGCAAGCAGGATCAGGGCCGTCAGGGTATAGCTGGCTGTAATAATCATCGTTCTTCTTCTCATGCGTATCCGCCGCCTCCGTCGCTTTATGGTTCAGTCGGGACGTCACGGCTTTAACGTCCGGCTTTTCAATGCCCGGCCGCAAATCAAAAACTGTAAAAAATGCGCCCCTTTATGCTTATCTTTACCATAAAGGGGCGACATATGATATGCAAAATATGGGCTCACGGCCTGCTCAGCAGGGGTATCACCCAAAGCCCAATGCGGGGCTGACTTCGGCCCAGCCCTCGGCGTCTTCCGGCTTGATTTCAAGCGTGGCAATGATCTTATACAGCTGAGCCGACTGCGTGTCCTTTTCCGCAAGCGCGTAGCTGATAACGACGGCCAGCACGCCGTCCGCCGTGTCAACGAGCCACGCCTCCACCTTCGTCACGCCGTCGCTCGCCGCGATCTTTTCACCGGTGATGGTTGTGCCGTCGATCGTCTCCGCGCCGGACTGATCAAACTCCGTGAAGGCGATGAGGCTGTTTAAAAACGACGGCGCAAGCTCGGCAGCCGTTTTACCCCCGATAAAGCGGAGCTTCAGATATTCGTCCCCGTACTCAAGGGCAGCGAAAGTATGGCCGTCCAGATTCCCGACATACTCCAGCACGGCTTCCTGCATCTTCAGGCGATAGGTCAGATCCGTTCCGGCCGCCGTGATCGTATAGCTGATGCCGTCGGGTCCCTCCTCCCGGATGACGAGCTCCTCGTCCGCCGGCGACGGGGACGGCGACGCCGACGCCGACGGCGAGGCGGTTTCCGGCGCGGAGGACGCGGACTCTTCCGGCTGCGCTGCCGTCCCGGACGGCGCGGAGCTGACCGGGAGTGACGGCGAAGCGTCCGCCCCGCTTTCAGGCTTGCCCGAAAGCTTCAGAATCAGCAGAACCACTGTGAGTATAATAACGAGCGCCATAATGGCGATGAGTACGATGTAAACTGTTTTTTTCATCTTTATCCTCCGCTCAGTTTCCGGATTCCAGTATCTATCCTGCGAAGCGTCTCGTCTTTCCCGAGAATGCGGCAGATTTCGACCGCGCCGCCCGGCGTCACGGCCTTGCCGGCCGCGGCGATCCGAAGCGGCCACAGGAGCGTGGCGTTCTTGACCGACAGCTTCTCGGCCAGTCCGGTCAGCTCGCCGTGAAGCGACGCCTGCGTCCAGTCCGCCAGCCGCTCCAGGACGGGCCGGACGGCCCGGAGCATGTCCAGCGAAACAGTCCCGTCCGTTTTGGACTTTTTATGCGTATAGAGCTCTGTGTCGTAGTCCGGCAGCGCCTCGAAGAAGTCGATCTTTTCCGGGATGTCGGTCAGAATCTCGCAGCGCGGCTGCAGGAGAGAAGCGACCTCCGCAATATCGATCGCCGGGTTTTTGACGGCTTTTCTGATATACGGCTCGGCCAGCTTAGCAAACCTTGCCGGTTCCATGGCCCGGATGTACTCGCCGTTGAAGTACGTGAGCTTGTCGGTGTCGAAGATGGCCGGCGACTTGGAGATGCCTTTGATGTCGAAAATCTCCGACAGCTCGCCGAGCGTATAGAGCTCGCGCTCGCCGCCGGGGCTCCAGCCCAAAAGCGCCACGTAATTGACGATGGCTTCGGAAACGTAGCCCTTGGCCAGAAGGTCCTCGTACGCCGCGTCGCCGTGGCGCTTTGAGAGCTTGTGATGCGCGTCGCGCATAATGAGCGAAACGGTGATATAGGCCGGCACGTCCCAGCCGAGCGCGCCGTACAGCAGGTTGTATTTCGGCGCGGAGGCCAGATATTCCGTCCCGCGGACAACGTGTGTGATGCCCATCAGATGGTCGTCGACAATATTGGCAAAGTTGTAGGTGGGCAGGTTGTCGCTCTTGATCAAAACCATGTCGTCGAGCGTCTTGTTCTCCACGATGATATCGCCGAAAATAAGGTCTGAGTAGGTTGTCGTCCCGTCCCGGGGCGTTTTCATCCGGATCACATGGTTCTCGCCCGCGTCGACCCTGCGCCTGGCGTCCTCATACGTCAGCGCGCGGCAGGGATCGTCTTCCGCGGAGACGACGCCGAGCTCCGAATGGTCGCGCTCGTCGTGCTCCACATGTCCGCAGAAACAGTAGTAAGCCGAGCCCTGCCGGCACAGCAGCTCCGCGTAGGGGCGGTAAACGGGCTTGCGCTCGGACTGTGTGTAGGGGCCGACGGGCCCGCCGATGTCCGGGCCTTCGTCGTAACTGAGGCCGACGCTTTTCAGCGTGCGGATAATGACCTCCGTCGCGTCCGAGACAAAGCGGCTCTGGTCGGTATCCTCTATGCGCAGGATAAACGTGCCGCCGGCTTTCTTCGCGATGAGGTAGGCGTAAAGCGCGGTACGCAGGCCGCCCACGTGCATGTAGCCCGTCGGGCTGGGCGCGAAACGCGTACGCACCTTTCCTTTCGGGATCTTCGCTTCCATATCGTCAAACCACTTTTTATCGGTAGCCATTTTGTTTGTTAGGGGCTCCTTTCAGATTCTCTATGTCGCCGGTCCGATTATCGCAACGCTGAACCTGTCAAACCGGAGAGCTGTCGTCCTCCGGGGCGGGGCTGTCGCTGTTTGCGCCGAAGGCGGCGCCTATGGGCGCCGTACCCTGCACGTACTGCATCTCATGCCATTGCTGGCGCGTAACCAGAAGCTGGCGGGGCTTCGAGCCCTCGAACGGGCCGACGATCCCCTTCTGCTCCATTTGGTCGACAATGCGCGCGGCCCGGGAATAACCGAGCTTCAGCCGGCGCTGCAGCATGGACACGGAGGCCTGTCCCGTTTCGAAAATGACCTCCACCGCCTGCGGCAGCAGCTCGTCGCAGTCCGAACCGCTCTCCGGCACCTCGCCGTTCTTGCCGTTTCCGGACTTCTCCTCGGCGGCTCTTTCGATCTCCTGGATGACCTCCTCGGAATACTGGGCCTCGCCGCTCTTCTTGATATGTTCGACCACCTTTTCCCGCTCGGTGTCGGAAACCCAGGTGCCCTGGATGCGGGTGGGCTTATGCGCCCCGATGGGCGCGAACAGCATATCGCCGTTGCCGACCAGCTTGTCCGCGTTCCCGCCCGCGTCAAGTATGATGCGCGATTCGAGCGCGCTGGACACCTTGAGGGCGATCCGGGAGGGTATGTTGGCCTTCATAAGGCCGGTGATGACGTCGGCGCGGGGGCTCTGCGTGGCGATGACGAGGTGGACGCCGGCCGCGCGGCCCATCTGCGCGACGCGGCAGATGGACTCCTCGACTTCCTTGGCGGCCGTGAGCATGAGGTCGGCCAGCTCGTCGATGACGACGACGATCTGGGGCATCCTTTCCCCGTCCTCCGCCTTCATCATGATCTTGTTGTAGCTTTCGAGGTCCCTGGCATTCGCTTCGGAGAAAACCCGGTAGCGCTTCATCATCTCCACGACGGCCCACTGCAGCGCGCCGGCTGCTTTTTTGACTTCCGTCACAACGGGCACCAGAAGGTGCGGGATGCCGTTGTAGACGCGGAATTCCACCATCTTCGGGTCGATCATGATGAACCGGACGTCCTCCGGCGTCGATTTATACAGGATGCTCAGAATGAGCGAATTCAAACAGACGGATTTGCCCGATCCGGTCGTGCCGGCCACGAGCAGGTGCGGCAGCTTTGTAATGTCGCCGACGATAGCCTCGCCGCCGATGTTCTTGCCGACGGCGAACGTCAGCTTCGAGGCTGAGCGCCTGAAGGCCGCCGAATCGATGATATCGCGCAGATAGACGGTGCTCACGGTTTTGTTCGGCACCTCGATGCCGACCGTCGAGATCTTGTTCGGCATCGCGCCGATGCGCACGCCGCTGGCGCCGAGCGACAGGGCGATGTCGTCGGCCAGACTCGTGAGCTTGTTGAGCTTCACGCCGGCCTCGAGCTCCGCCTCGTAACGCGTGACCGCGGGACCGCGCGTATAGCTCGTGATCCGGACGTTGACGCCGAAGCTGGTAAACGCCGCCTGCAGCCGTTCGATGTTTTGTCGGACCTCGTCGGCCCCGCCGCTGCGCCCGACGGGCACGCCGGCGTTCAGCAGCTCGATCGGCGGGTACAAGTAAGCCGTTTTGGGCTTCTCGCTGTCGGGCTTGATTTCCGGCACCTCAACCGGCGGCTTCTTGGGTTCTTCAGGCGGCTCCGGTTTCTTTTCGACCGGCTTGTCGCGGGTCACGGACGGTTTTTTCTCCATGAACGGGATATCCAGAGGGATATCCTCGATCGCGGGCGGATTTTCAGCTTTCGCGGGGGGCGAAGCCGCCTGCGGCCGCGCATCGGCAATCAGCTCGTCCGGCGTTTTGACGCGCGGATTCACGTCATAGTAAGGCGAGTGTTCCTTCGAGGCGAAGGGCTCCTTCCTCCGGCGAGTCTTCGGCTCGTCGAGCGGGATGTCGATCATGCTGCGTCCGGGCTTCGGAGCGGCCGGCGCGGGTTCGCGGCGCGGCTGCTCGGCGTATGGCTCGTAAACGCGCCCCTGCATGCGCTGCCGGGCGGCGTCGACAAGCCCGACAATGGTCTTGTTGATGGACGTGAGCAGGAGAAACAGCGTCCCGCAGATCAGGAGCAGGGCTGCGCCGGCCCTGCTGAAAAGATACGCAAAAAGCTCCGTCAGCGCGCCTGCGAGCGCGCCGCCGCTTTCGACCGTCTTCCCCGTCTTCCAGAGCTCACCGAACATATCCTTGGATAACTCCGCCGCCTCGGCGCCGGAAAACAGATGGACGAGCGCCCCTACCGCCAAAGGCAGAAGAAGCGCGCAGACCGACCTTAAACGCACGGGCCTGCCCCTGTGAAACGCAAGAATGACGGCGCACAGGAACAAAACGGGCGCAACGGCATAAAAGCCCCAGCCCAGAAGCCCTTTGAGCAAATTGCTGAAGAAATCTATAAAGATGCCGCTTGTCCTGAAATAACCGAGCAGTGAGAATATGCCGAGCAGCAGAAAAACGCCGGCAAGGATCTCGCGCCGGTTCGACCGCCTGCCGCGTCCCGACGGCGCGGAGGATTTGGCCGTCTGCGATTTTGCGGCGGATGCGCTTTTCTGACTGCTTTTCGTCTGTGCCATAAGCCACCTCGTCAGTTTGCCGTGTGCCGGCGCCGAAGCGCGCCGCCTCAAAGAGATAACGACAGTATGATCGTAATGAGACCGGCAACCCACATATAGTAGGAGAACCAGCTCATTTTCCGCCGGATCGTCACGTACCGCAGGAGCAGGATCGCCACATATCCGGTCAGTATCGAAACGATGAAGCCGAGCAGATACGAGAAAAAAGACGTCCACACGATGCCGCCGCGGAAGGCGGAAAAAAACGAAACCAGAATGGAAATCACAACGGACGGCAGCGACAGGAAGACGGCAAATCTCACGGAAAAATCCTTGCCGAAGCCGCGCGTGAGGCCGGCCGCAACGGTCGTCCCTGTCCGTGACAGGCCGGGGATAACGCAGACCGCCTGCGTGAGGCCGACTAAAAACGCGTCTGCCGACCGCATCGTTTTTTCGCTTTTGCGTCCGGTCTTTATCGCTTTATCGGCGATAAACAGGACGGCGCCGGAGGCGAGCATCGCCGCGCCGACAAATACCGTGTTGGCCATCAGCTGGTCGGCGTGCGTATTGAACGGCAGCGTTATCAGCAGCGGCAGCGTGCCGATGAAGACGAAGAAGATCATGCGGACCGTCGGCGGGTAGCGCCCTTCGCTCTCGCCGGAACTGAAGGACCGGCCGCGCGCGAAATCCGCGCCGTCCCGGAGGATCGCTCCGAGCTCCCGATGGTAAACCATGAGGATGGAAATCAGCGTTCCGAGACTCAGGAGGAAATCAAAAAAGCCCTTGCCTTCTTCCGGGACGGCGAGATGGAACAGGTTGTACAGTATGGCTTCGTGCGCCGAATCCGATATCGGCAGGAAAGCTGTCGCGCCTTTGACAAAGCCCAACAGCATGGCCATAAAGACCGACATGCTTATCCCTCCAACCAGACGCCAAACTCGCTCGGACCGCCCTGCCGGCGGTAGGCCGGAAGCATGTC
This sequence comes from uncultured Papillibacter sp., assembly GCA_964391385.1. GTDB lineage: Bacteria > Bacillota > Clostridia > Oscillospirales > Oscillospiraceae > Sporobacter. Next base: position 1,912 of record CAYMLM010000096.1, on the reverse strand, counting down.
CGATCGCCATCGCCTCTCGCGTTCGTCCGTTTTCTCCCGGCTTCTCTATAAAAGGCCGCGGCCATATCCTCGATATAACATGATATCATACGTGTGTCCCGATTTCCAGTATTATATCAGATGCCGGCGGACAAAACAAAAACTGCTCCGCCGCGCGCGTCGGCGCGGCAGAGCAGCGTACGCTTATTCGGTTTCGGCCGGGCTTTACTGTGTCTGGAGCACCCGTTCGTCCTCGGCGATTTTCTTCTTTTTGTCCTTTTCAATTTGCTTATGAAGCCAGCCCAGCGCCTCGGACAGTCCGCCGAGCTGATCGATCAGCCCTTCCCGGACGGCCTGCTCGCCGGACATGATCGTGCCGACGTCCGCGGCCAGCTCGCCCGTCTTGAGCATCATTTCGATGAGCCGCTCGCGCTTCATCCTGGAGTTTTTCGTCACAAACTGTACGATGCGCTCCTGGACCTTGCCGAAGTAATCGTATGTCTGCGGCACGCCGATCACGACGCCCGTGAGCCGCACGGGATGGATCGTCATCGACGCCGACGGCGCGATGACGGAGTGACGCGCAGCCACCGCCAGCGGCACGCCGATCGAGTGGCCGCCGCCCAAAACAAGCGAAGCCGTCGGCTTTTTCATGCTCGCGATCATTTCCGCGATCCCGAGCCCCGCCTCAATGTCGCCGCCCACGGTGTTGAGCAGCACAAGCAGCCCTTCGATCTCCTCGGACTCCTCGATGGCCGCCAGCTGCGGCATGACATGCTCGTACTTCGTGCTTTTCGTCTCCTGCGGCAAGACCTGGTGGCCCTCGATCTGTCCGACGATCGTCAGGCAGTGGATGACGCCCTTATCCGTGCGCGTCGTCGTCGAGCCCATGTCCTTGATCTGCGCGCGCTGGTATATATCGCCGGCCTGATCGGACCCGTTCTTATTGCCGTTATCCGTATTGCCGCCGTCGTTGCCGCCGGTGTTGTTGTCGATCTTCTCGTTTTTAATTTCTGTCATACAAATCACCTCTCGTACAGTGTTTGTCATGGGAGGTAAAACAATGCATACCGAATTGAAAAACAGGCCGTCTAAAACTCAATTCCCGGCTCCTGTCTGCATTTTCAGGTCACCGCGCCGCAGGCTTCCCGCGAACGAAATTCACGGTTCCCGGGCCATAATACTTCCAAAGAAGCGATTTATTTACAGTTTATTCATATTTTCTATGTTACATTTTGCCTTTTGACTGTTATATATATATGGAAGCTTTCGGCTCTTGTCATTTGGTGGTGATTCTTTGATCGGCGATGTAAAAGAAAATAATGAGCTGGCATATCTCAGCCGCTTTTCGGCCAAGCAGCTTTATAATCTGGCGTTACATACGGTCGGCGACAGGCATCTGGCGGAAGAGGCGGTCATCAGCGCTTTTTCTGACGCATGCCGACAGCGTGACGACACGTCGGATATCCGTCAGGTGGAAGCGCAGTGTGTCAGGCTTCTGTACCGATATGGGAAAAAAGCCACGCGCGATGCATTTGACGGACGCGAAGGCGCGGCAGGCGGCACTGCGGACCCTTGCATAAAGCTGCACGCCGCACACACGAGCCGGCTCGCCTGCCTCCTGTCGGGCCTGAGCTTCAGCGAAAAATTTATCCTTCTGCTGTTTTGCCGGCACAAATATACGGTCGGTCAGATCGCGGAGATGACGGGCCTGCCCGTTTTTCTGGTTGAACGCAGGCTCAACGCGGCCGCCGACAAAGCGGCGCGGGCAGAGTGATACGCATTCCTTTCGCTTTCGCGGCAGGCATTGACAGCGCCTCATTCCTTAATCGGGCGCGGGCGGGATACGAAAAAAAGGACACCGAAAGGCGTCCTTTTAGGCTGTAGACAAAGCCCAGAGGGCTTTGTCTACAAGAAGCTTGCATGACGGCTG
>CAYMLM010000095.1:0-10002 GCA_964391385.1 uncultured Papillibacter sp. | reverse complement strand
TATTCCGAGATCAACAGCGAACGCATCCGCGGCCCGATCGCAAACATTGCCAATTATCTCAATTTCGGATTTATCATTCTGGCCTTTATCTATCTGATTAAAGCTTCGATTAAAAATTCCGGCTTCTTCTCAAAACAATCGATGCTCATGATCGTCGGAGCCGGCGTCCCTTTCTTTGCCGAAATCATATACCTGACCAATATTTATACGTATCCGAAGTATTATGATGCTATCGTGTTTTCTATTACAGGCATTTGCTTCCTCATCGCAATTTTCAGATTTCAGCTGTTCAATATCATGCCGGTGGCGCTGCAGACGGTGGTCGATCACATTTCGGACAGCTATGTCGTATTAAACGACCAGCTGGAGCTGACGGATTACAATAAACCGTTCCTGGACAGGTTCGGCGGGATACTCATGGTAAAAAGAAAGGTAAATTTTAAAAAAATACTCGACGTCGGCGCTGAATATACCGATAATATTATAGAGAAGCTTTCAGATTCCATTGAGAAGCAAAAACCGTATAATTTTGAAATACATATTGAAAAAGACAGCTTCGACAGGTATTTTATCGTTGAGATCACACCGGTCATATCAGCCGGCACGACAATCTGCACCATCATACTCTTTAAGGATATCACGGATCAGAAAAGAGACGCCGAGCTCATCGCGAAGACCCAATACATGCTCATTGAAAGCGAGCATCTGGCTTCGCTGGGGCAGCTCATCGGCGGGATCGCCCACAATCTCAAAACGCCGATCATGTCGGTCGCGGGAGGCCTCGAGGGCTTGTCCGACCTGATCGACGAATACGAGGAATCGATCGGGGACAGCGAGGTCACGGCCGAGGACCATCGTGAGATCGCGGGCGAAATGCGCACCTGGATCGGCAAGATGAAAAATTACACCGCGTATATGTCGGACATCATCACGACCGTCAAGGGACAGGCCGTACAGCTGACCGCGACGACAACGGGCAGCTTTTCGGTCAAGGAGCTCATCAAGCGCGTGGAGATCCTCATGAACCATGAGCTCAAACGATATTCCTGCAGCCTCAGCGTCAAATGCGGCATCAATAAAAACACGATCGTCAAAGGGGAGCTCAACAGCTTCATTCAGGTCATCAACAACCTGATCATCAACAGTATAGAGGCGTACGAAGGCAAAAGGGGCGTCATCGAATTTGTCATTTCGCAGCAGGAGCAGATGCTCCTGTTCGAAGTCAGGGATTACGGCAGCGGAATGACGGAGGACATCAAGGACAGGCTGTTCAAGGAAATGATCACGACAAAGGCGAAAAACGGAACGGGCCTCGGCTTGTACATGTCGTATTCAACCATAACCGGCCGCTTCGGGGGAGAGATGTGGTTTGAATCGGAGCTCGGCAAGGGAACGACGTTTCATATCATGATACCGGCTTTATAACGGAGGAGAACAAATGAGGAAGAGAAAAACGGAGTACGTGCCGGAATACAATATTCTGGCGCTGGATGATGAGATCGGCATCATCGACTCCCTGTCCGTCGTGCTCAGGCGAAACGGCTATGGGTTTGAAGGGGTGACTTCTCCGTACGATGCGATAGAGCGGATCAAAGCCGGCGGCTACGACATGCTGATACTGGACTATATGATGTCCCCGATCAACGGCGATCAGGTCGTGGAGGAGATCAGACGGTTCAACAACGACCTTTACATACTGATGCTGACCGGCCACAAGGACATGGCGCCGCCGCTGGAGACGATCAAAGCGCTCGACATCCAGGGCTACTGCGAAAAAAACGACAAGTTCGATCAGCTGATCCTGCTTGTCGAATCCGCCATAAAGTCGATCATCCAGAAAAAGACGATCATGCGGTACACAGACGGCCTGAATAAAATCCTCGAGGCGGTGCCCAAAATCTATCAGCTGCAGCCGATCGGGAATATCCTTGAGGGCATTCTGATCGGCGTGATGACGCTCGTCAACAGCAAAAACGCGTTTATACTCATTGACAACATGGACGATCTGAAAAGCAATCACAACAGCATTTTCAAGGGTATCGGCCGGTACAATAAAACCGTTGAGGATTTTATGCAGATGCTCGATACCGAGCTCATTGAACACATCGGCTATTCCCGGACGATCCGGCGTACCGAACGTGTGAAGAGCGGCGTCATTCTGCCGCTGATCAACGAGCTTGAACAGTCAAACGGCGTCATCTACATAGAGAGCAATATGTACGAAGACACGCTGAAGCTGCTGGAGATCTATGCGGCCCAGTCGGCTTCGGCGATCAGCAACGCCTTCCTGCATTCGATGGTCAACATCAAAAACGAGGAACTGGGACGGACATACAACGATCTGCGCAAGTCCTACATCGATACGATTGAGGCCTTGAGACTGACCGTCGACGCGAAGGATGAGTACACCTGCGGGCATTCCGACAGAGTCGCTTTTCTGGCCGTCGAGGTCGGCAGGGCGTTCGGCTTTTCGGGCCACGAGCTGGAGACGCTCCGGCTGGGCGGCATTTTTCATGATATCGGGAAGATCGGCACGTCCGATGAAATTCTGAAGAAAAACGACCGTCTGAGCAATCAGGAATACGATATCATCAAGCAGCATCCGATGAAAGGCGCGCACATCCTTTCCGCGGTATCGATGTTCGAGGACGCCGTTCCGCTTGTCAAGTGCCACCACGAATGGTTCGACGGCTCGGGTTATCCGCTCGGCCTCAAAGGTGACGAGATTCCTTTCCTCGGCCGGATCCTTTCGGTCGCCGACGCGTTTGACGCCATGACGTCGACACGGCACTTCCGGTCAAAGCTGAATATAGAAAACGCCAAGGATCAGCTGATTAAAGGCTCGGGGACGCAGTTTGACAAATCGGTTGTCGACCTTTTTATCGAGGTCGTCGTCGACAATATAGAAGCCGTCATGGACCGTTATGAAGGCATAAAGAACATCATTTAAATCACAGCTTTACTTATTCTTAAAAGAATCGGTTTGACGACCTGGTGATCTGGTACGCATGTTAAAACTGTTGCTTGACGCGCCGCAAAAAACAGTCTCAGCGTTTGTTTGGGAAGCGGTACGTTGAGTAATCTTTTTCTATGCGCCCGATTTCGACAAAATCAACGCACCCCGAGCGGTATACTGACCTCAAACGATAAGGAGGTTTTTACTATGCCGCGCGGCGTAAAACGTGAACGCAATATTCCGGAGGAAATCGCATCGGTCAATGCCCAGATTGCCAAACATGAGGCTGTCATTAAATCACTGAGAGCTCAGTTATCGGCGCTTCAGGAGGAACTGGAGCAAACGGAACTGAAGCAGCTCAACGAATACCTCAAGGCCAACGGACTGTCGGCTCGGGATCTGGTCGACACCGTCAGCAAACAGAAGGAAGAGGGCATCGCCTGAGCAAAACAGGTGCGTAAGCATCTGCCGAAGAAACGGCTCCGAATTTGTCCGTAAACTCATATGGGGGCTTGAGAAGAATCTCAAGCCCCCGTTTCGCGCCGCTTCACCGGGATCAACCCTCCGGATTTCTGATTTTATATTCGCCGAAAAGCTGAAGTATGATCAGAGCCAGCTGCAGGTCGAAGCTGACCTTATAATCCTGGAGCTCAAGCCCGATGATCTTTTCGATCTTCCGCAGCCTGTATTTCAATCCGCTGACAGACATATTGATGGTCCGGGCTGTTTTTTCAATATTGTTCCGAAGGTACAAAAATTCCTGAAGCGTCTTCACGAGTTCGGCGCCGTGCTTTTCATCGTAGTCCAGCAAAGCGCCCAGATGACTGCGCGCGTAATTATAAAGCTCCGCCGGTTTCAGGGTGCTCAGGAAGAGCGCGTGAACCGAAAACTGCTCAAAGGATCGGACCTGTCCTTCCGTGATCATGTACGTCCCGATCTCAAGGGATTTCTTGGCGGAAAGGTATGATTTCGCGTAATCGGGCAGACCGAGGCAGACGCTTCCGATCCCGATGTACATTTTGGCGTTGTAAGCGTCGGAGTGAAACCGGATGATTTCCTCTGAAAGCCGCTTGAGTGAATCGATCGACCGGGTTTCGCTACCGACCCGGACGAGCAGAATGATATCGTCGTTATGATACGTGACCATACCTGCCGCGGACTGATTCAAACGGTTTTGGATGCTCTTGACAAGCTCGAGCTTCAGCATCGGCACGGCAGCCGGAGCTTGCCCAAGGCGGCCCGCGAGCTGTTTCAGGTTTTCAATTTCCGCCACGAGCACCCTGTGCGGAGACAGGATATCGTATTTAAGCGCACGCGCCCGCTTCAGAATCGAATCGGGCTCGGGATTCGGCGTCGAGATCAGATCTTCGATGAAGTTGCCCTTCAGCCGAAGCTCGATCCCGGCGATTTTTTTGTCCTGAAGCAGCTGGGCTGCGAAGAAGCCGGCCGCGCTTTCCACGGCGCGGATGTCGCCGTCCGAAAAGGGCTCGGCCGCCCGGAAAACGGACAAGTCGCCGATGTGACCGCTGTCGGCGCGTATGCCGCAGGTAAGCCGGTAAATCGTCCGGCCGGCACAGTCGTAAGCATGCCGGACAGACCGGCTGCCGCCGTCTGGCGCGTCGAGCTCTTCGGCCGGGAACGGCCTTGAATCCAGACACGTTTGCAAGCTCTCTTTCTGTTCCGCGCAATCCTCGGCAAAGCCGATGGACAGTACCGGAGAGCCGGGCGCTTCGATCAAAACGCAGCCGCGCAGGAAGCCGGCCAGACAGCCGGTCAGGTCGTCCAGACTGCCGCCGTTCAGCAGCCGCCCGAGGAGCAGCGCGTGCAGCTCAAGCGTCCGCTTGAGCTCGTCGGCTTGCGGCGGCGGCGCGCCGTACGGCGTGCAAAGCGTATCCATGCAAAACCCCCCTTTACTTTTGGCGGCGTTTCCGCGCCATAAAAGCATAATACCACCTGAATCGGGTGAAACACAAGGTGATTTTAGCCGTTTTCTTAGTCTATATTCAGCTAAAAAAATGTGCTATGCTTAAGATGACCAAAGGACCGCTTATGCTAGACAGGAGTCATATGAAAGCCATCATAACGAACATCCAGGGTTACTCCATACACGACGGGCCGGGCATCCGGACGGTTGTCTTTTTCAAGGGCTGCGGTCTCGGCTGCCTGTGGTGCGCCAACCCCGAATGTATCGCGCCGCAGGTCCAGATAGGATTTATCCGGAATCTCTGCGCGCACTGCGGGAAATGTTCCGCGGTCTGCCCGGAGGGCGCGGTCCGCGCGGACGGGACGAAGCACCGGATTGATTACGCAAAGTGTACGGCCTGCGGCCTGTGCGCGGACGCGTGCCAATATAACGCGCTCACACGTTACGGCGCGGAGATGAGCGCAGAGGAAGTGTTCGGCGCGGTCCGACGCGACAAGCTGTTTTACGAGGGCGGAGGCGGCGTGACGGTCTCGGGCGGGGAGCCGCTGCTGCAGGCCCCGTTCGTCAAAGAGCTTTTTACACTATGCAAAAACGACGGCATACATACGTGCGTCGAAACGGCCGGCTTCGCGCCCGCCGACAATCTGCGCCTGCTGCTGCCGGTGACGGATTGCCTGCTGGTTGATATAAAGCACATGGACCCGGTTAAGCACATGGAATACACCGGGCAGTCAAACGGGCGCATCCTGCAAAACGCGCGGCTCGCCGCGGAAAGCGGCGCGGATGTCCTTTTCAGGATGCCGCTCATCCCCGGCGTCAACGACGGCTCGGAGAACATTGCCCGGACGGCGGAATTCATTAAAAGCCTGCCGGGAACGCAGGGCATCCAGCTCATGCCGTACCACCGGATGGGAGACGGGAAGTATCAGGCGCTCGACATCCCGAACGCGATGCGCGAACTGGCGGTCATGACGCCGGAGGGGCTCGAGGCCGTCCGGCAGTCTTTTGCCGCGCACGGGGTTGAGTGCACAATCTCGAAGTAACTGAAATAACTTCGGCAAAGGAGTATGAATATGGATATAAACGGTGAACTCATCAGTAAAATAGACGCGATCGAGCTGTCCGACCGGATTAAAACGTGGAAAAAGGCCATGCGGGCAGCCCCGTGGCGGCTGTGCGCGGAACGGGAAAAATTCGCGGCCGAGTCCTGGCGGGAAACGGAGGGCGAAGACCTCGAGCTCCGCCGGGCCAAGCTCATCAAAAACATCCTCGACAACATCGGCATCGCCATCCACGACACGGACGTCATTGTCGGCCGGCCGACGCCGTACGTCATCGGCACGTGCACGGCGATCGATATCTGCGGCGACTATATCCCGGACCTGTGGGACGAGGACGGCGAAATCAACCTGACGATGAATGCCGACGCCGGTCTTGACAGGGAGAGTCTCGAGATCCTGCGCGGGAGCGCGCGCGTGTTCGCGGGAAAAACGGCGCCGGAGATGACCGCAAAGGCCTGGTCCGAGGTTTACGGCGCGTGGCCGACGGACGTGACGGACGCAAAGATCAAGGACCCGACGATCGACATCGGCATTTTCGGGCAGGTGACGTCCGTCCTGGCGTGGAAAAAGCTCCTGTCGGAAGGCCTGGGGAGCACGATCCGGGAGGCAGAACGCCGGATCGCGGAATTCAGGGACGCGGGGGACAGCGACGTCGACAAGCTGTATTTCTGGCAGGCCGCCATCATCGTGTGCCGGGCCGTCATAGACCACGCGCGCCGGTACGCCGCGCTTGCCAGGGAGACGGCCGCAAAACAGACGAATCCCGACCGCAGAAATGAGCTTTTAAATACGGCGGAGATTCTCGAGCATGTGCCGGAAAACCCGGCGCGCACCTTCCAGGAGGCGCTGCAGGCCATGGCGATCCTCAACGTCTGCAAGCTCCTGGAGCATCCGATGCACAACAACGCCCACTGGGGCCGCGGCGACCAGTACCTGTATCCGTACTTCATGAATGATATCAATAGCGGGACGCTCACCCTACAGCGGGCGGGCGACCTGCTTGCGGAGCTCATCGGCCGATGGGGCACGCAGATTTTCGTGACGAACGAATCCCAGCGCCAGTCGCACCAGGTCAATTTCGGGATCAACAACGTCCTGCTCGGCGGCCTGGACAGGGAGGGGAAGGACGCCGCGAACGAGCTGAGCTACCTGTTTTTGCACATGGTGGGCCTGCTGCAGCTGTCGTCCCCGACCGTCGGCATCCGCTGGAACAGCCAAACGCCGCGCTGGCTCATGCTCAAGGCGATCGAGACGAACATGAAGACAAAGGGCGGCATCCCGCTCTTCCAGAACGACGAGGTCATGATCCGGCACTACATGGACGACGGCATCCCCTACGAGGAGGCCTGCGAATGGTCCGGCCTCGGGTGCGTCTATCCGTGCCTGCCGTCCCGGGCCGAGCATTACGGCGCGGAGGGCCTCGCGGGCTACAACCTGGCCGCCGTATTCGACATGACGCTCCACAACGGGGTGGCCGTCACGGGCAAGCAGCTCGGGCTCCCGACGGGAGACCCGAGAGACTTCAGGACGTTTGAGGCGCTCTACGACGCGTTCAAGGCCCAGCACCGGTTTTTTATCGACAGGATATTCCGCCTGGCGGCCATCGCGCGGAACGTACAACCCAATTACGTGCGGCTGCCGCTCCTTTCGACGCTCGGACTGCCGGCCAGCATGGAGCTCGGCCGGGACGTCCTGGTCCCGCACCCCGACTATGCGATGTTCGGGATCTCCGACCGGGCGGTCATCGACGTCGCGGACTCCCTGATGGCGGTCAAGAAGCTCGTTTACGACGACGGGACGCTGACGATGGAGGAGCTCATGAAGGCGCTGGACTCGGATTTCGAGGGCGCGCGGGGCGAGGAGATCCGTCAGCTGTGCCTCGGCGCGCCGAAGTTCGGCAACGATATCGACGAGGTCGACCTGCTGGCAAAGGACGTGAGCGCGTTTACGGCCGGATATATCCGCGGCTACGACAATTCGCCGTTTAAAAACTACATGGTTGCGCGCGAGGGCTTGGCCTGGCACTATTACGGCGGGCTCGGCGTGAGGGCGCTGCCGGACGGCCGCAAGGCCTTCGAGCCGCTCGACGACGGGGCGGCCTCCCCGATGCGCGGCGCGGACAAAAACGGCCCGACGGCCGTCATCCGCAGCGTGCTGAAGGCGGGCTTCGACGACTCCTACGCGCAGGTCTTGAATCAGAAGTTTTCCTCGGCCATCCTGGGCAGCCCCGAAAGCCGGGAAAAGCTCGCGCTGTTCACGAACGCGTTTTTCAAAAACGGCGGGACGCACATCCAGTACAACATCACGGACACGGAGGAGCTCCGGGACGCGAAGGTCAAGCCGCAGGAGCATCGCGACCTCATCGTGCGCATCGGCGGATTCAGCGCGTACTTCGTGCAGCTGTCGCCCGAGATCCAGGAGGACGTGATCACCCGGAGCGAGCAGATGCTCTGACACGCGGCGAGGCGCGATGTTTCAGGGCCGTCCAAGCCGGACGGCCCTTATAATAGCTTGACAATCATGTTATAATACAGGTTACGGGCCATCCAGAATTTGACGCCCGAAAGGCCGTTATGTTATTGCAAAGGTGGGTTTGACGTGTCGCCAAAGGCTCGCGGCGTAAAGCAGGTCGCGCGGAACAAGAAAGCGTATCATGACTACCTTGTGTTCGAGAAGTTCGAGGCGGGCATCGAGCTGTTCGGCACGGAGGTCAAGAGCATCCGGCAGGGCAACGTCAACCTGAAGGACGCCTTCTGCACCGTCAAGGACGGCGAGCTGTTCGTGCGCGGTATGCACGTGAGCCCGTATGAAAAAGGCAACATCTTCAACCGCGACCCGGTCCGCGCCCGGCGGCTGTTGATGCACAAGCGCGAGATCATGCGGCTGTACGGCCGGATCAAGCAGGAGGGGCTCGCGCTCATCCCGCTGTCCGTATATTTTAAGGACTCAAACGTCAAACTGGAACTGGGACTCGCCAAGGGCAAGAAGCTCCACGACAAGCGCGAAGCCGCCGCCGAGCGGGACGCGACGCGCCTGATGGACAGGACGATCAAAGAAAGGAACATGTGACAAGTGGCCAATCCGACAGTGACATTTACAATGGAAAACGGCGGCGTCATCACCGCCGAGCTTTACCCCGACATCGCGCCGAACACCGTGAACAATTTCATCTCCCTTATTAAAAAAGGCTTTTACGACGGCCTGATCTTCCACCGCGTCATCCCGGGATTTATGCTGCAGGGCGGCTGCCCGCTCGGACAGGGCTACGGCGATCCCGGCTACAGCATCAAAGGCGAATTCAAGGCAAACGGCTTTGACAACGGGCTGAAGCATACGCGCGGCGTCCTATCGATGGCGCGTTCGCAGAGCCCGAACTCGGCCGGCAGCCAGTTTTTCATCATGCACCAGGACGCGCCGCATCTGGACGGGCAGTACGCCGCGTTCGGCAAGGTCACGTCCGGCCTCGACGTCGTGGACGCCGTCGCCGCCGGAAAAACAGATTACAACGACAGGCCCGTCAAAGAGCAGAAGCTTAAGTCCGTCACGGTCGACACCGCGGGTATCGATTACCCGGAACCCGAAAAAGTTTAAACTTTAGACATCAATTTCGGCGCGTTGCATAGTATAATAAAACCACGCCGGAGAAGGCAGCGCGCTTTCTCCGGCGCCGGGAACGAACACACCGCCCCGCATATATGGGGCTGTACCGGTTTCGACGGGGGTGTGGAGGCGTGAATAGCGGGCGGAGGCGCCGCCCTCCTAAAAACGGCATCTTTATAAATTAAAGAACAACAACGAAACTCAACTGGTAGCCGCTTAAGGCTGCCCGTCCTGTCCGGAAGGTCCACGAGCCGGATAAGGGCGTCACTCAGTGGAGCCCGTGCGTGCGCTAAGCTTTGCGCGCACCATGAATCATGAAGCTACCGACCTATACCGCGTGACGGCTTGCGCTATAGTAAGGAAATTGGGCTAGTCCCGAAATAACCGTCTGCGCCCGGAGAAGTTTGCGTCAAAGTAGATCGGAAGAGCACACGTCTGAACTCCAGTCACCGCTCATTATC
>CAYMLM010000094.1:0-10092 GCA_964391385.1 uncultured Papillibacter sp. | reverse complement strand
TCGGTTTTTTGCCCAAGAAACTCGAGTTTGTGTCAAACTTCCAGACGCTCGTCCATTACATCCGGAAGGGGAAGGGAATGGGCATCTGCGGACGCTTTGATCACCTCGGTTACAGCGACATCAAGTACATACCCATCCCCGAAGCCGTTGACGACTCGTACGTCGTCGTCGCGTGGCGCGCAAACGGGCTGACGGGCGAGGCGCGGGATTTTGTCGACCTCATATCGCCGAAAAACACGGGGGAAGACAGCTGACGCTTCGGATCGGCACCGCCGAAGTCTCACGGTTTGTCCCGCGTTTTGCCGCTTCGGCAGCGCGCAGCGAAACCCATAAGTGTCAAACGTCATATCCAGCCGATAGAAAAGCCGACGCCGCGGTCACTTGCCGCCCGTCGGCATATGTTTGCCGCAGAGGTGTAAAATAATGGTAAAATGGGCTCGAAGCCCTCCAAAATAAAGGTTATTATTTTGTAAGAAAAGACAAAATATGCCATGCGGTTTGACATGGCCTGCCATCATTGGTATAATCAGATATGCCATAACAAACGGAAGGGCTTTGGGAATACTGCTTTCAGCCAGGGAACCAATTGTTTGGTTACCCGTCTTTTTATACTTTCGGCAGGCAGTTGGGAAAGGGACGACCGACGGTTAAGCATACGGTAAACCAGCGTCGTCTCAGTCGTGCAAATCAAAAAGGGGTGAAACGGATGATGAAGAAAACCGTCAATGTCGGTATCGGTTTTGCGACCGGAAGGAAGAGTTTCAGGCAGGTTGCCAGAACATATGCGGAAAACTGGCATGAATGCGGACTGACGGGCAACGGCGAGATCAGCCTGAGCCTGTTTGTCGCGTATGATTTAAAATACAAGAATACGAAGCCGAGCGATTATCAGGAATTGGACAAGCGCATCATCGACATGCTGGACTATCCGTATTTCATAGGCGACGAGGTTATGAAAAAGGAGGCCGCGACGCTCGTTTCAAACGGCGTGATTCAACCGCGGGAGGCTGAGCTGCTGTTCGGTGACGGATATGCGAAAAAACGCAACGCCGTTTTATACTTTGCCATCAAAAAAGGGATGGATTACCTTCTTTTTATTGACGACGACGAATATCCGATGGCGGCGACCGACTCGAAGGACGGTGTTCTCTGGCGCGGTCAGCATGTCCTGGGCACGCATCTCAAATCGATCAAAAGCGCCGACCTGACGCACGGGCACCATTGCGGCTACGTTTCGCCGATCCCTCATATCCGTTATAACGACCTGATGACGGAGGACGATTTCAAGCTGTTCATCGAGACCATCAGCAACGACATTATTTCGTGGGAATCAATCCGCGATAAAATGAAGGACGGCGGCGTCACCTACGCGGACGCGGCCATCCTCAACGAGAGCGAGCCCGCCGAAGTGCCGGAGATCAACGGCGCAAGATTCATCTCGGGCTCCAATCTCTTTATCCGGCTCGATACGGATAAACCGATATACCCGTTTTACAATCCCCCGGGGGCCAGGGGCGAAGACACGTTTTTAAGCACCTGCCTGACGGATATGAAGGTGCTCAAGGTTCCTTGTTATACGTTCCACGACGGCTTTTCAATGTACCCGCACCTGCTCTACGGCATTCTTCCGAATAAGCTCAAACCGATCTCGGCGGGGAACAGCAAGGTGGACGACCGCTTCTTCAAAGCGTGCGTCGGCTGGATCCGGTATAAGCCGCTGCTTCTTTATATAACGCGCAGGGATACATACGCGTCCGACATAGCGGAGATGAAAGAAAAGCTGCAGGCAGTCCTTCCGAAGGTCTGCGCTTACTTCAAGAGCAACAGTTTCCTGAAGCTCGGCGCTGAGCTCGAATATTTCGCCGGGCATGTCAAAGAGCACTATGAGCTGTTCGAGCAGACGAAGGTCAGCTGGGCCAAGGTTGTCGAGCATATAAAAAACCACTCCGGGGATTGCGCCGAAGCCGTCAAGGCCAAATGAGTACAACTATAAAGTGAAAAAAGCCGGCGCACGACGCGCCGGCTTATGTTATGTGGTTTTATTTCGCGTATTCGATAGCCTTCGTTTCCCTCAGGAGATTGACCTTGATCTGCCCGGGATAGTCCAGGTCGTTTTCGATCTTTTTGGCGATGTCCCTAGCCAGGATGATCATTTCGTCCTCGGACACGTCCTCCGGCTTGACCATGATGCGTATCTCGCGCCCCGCCTGTATGGCGTACGAGCTTTCGACGCCGCGGAAGGCGTTTGTCAGCTCCTCGAGCTTTTCAAGACGCTTGATATAGCTTTCGATATTTTCGCGCCTGGCGCCCGGCCGCGCCGCAGAAATGGTGTCGGACGCCTGAACGATGCAGGCGATGATCGTCCTGGGTTCGACGTCGCCGTGGTGCGCTTCGATGGCGTGGATGACCTCGTCGCTCTCCTTATACTTGCGGGCCAGTTCGACGCCGATGGTGACATGGCTGCCCTCGACCTCGTGGTCGATCGATTTGCCCAGGTCGTGCAGCAGGCCCGCCCGTTTGGCCGTCATGACATCAACGCCGAGCTCCGCGGCCAGAAGCCCCGCGATGTGCGCGACTTCTATGGAGTGATTCAATACGTTCTGTCCGTAACTCGTCCTGTATTTCTGACGGCCGATGAGCTTGATGACCTCGCTGTGCAGGCCGTGTATGCCCGTCTCGAACGTCGCGCGTTCGCCTTCGGACTTGATGGTCGCGTCCACTTCCTTTTTGGCCTTCTCGACCATTTCCTCGATTCGGGCGGGATGGATGCGGCCGTCTATAATCAGTTTTTCGAGCGCGATGCGGGCTACCTCGCGGCGGACGGGGTCAAAGCTCGACAGGGTGATGGCCTCGGGCGTGTCGTCAATGATGAGGTCTACGCCCGTGAGCGTCTCGATTGCGCGGATGTTCCGGCCCTCGCGCCCGATGATGCGGCCCTTCATCTCGTCGTTGGGCAAGGGCACGACGGAGACGGTCGCTTCCGCGACATGGTCGGCGGCGCAGCGCTGGATGGCCAGGGAAATATACTCCCGGGCCCTCTGATCCGCCTCTTCCTTATACCGCGTCTCAATTTCCTTGATCTTCATGGCCGCCTCATGCGTGACCTCGGATTCAAGGTTTTTGATCAGATACGCCTTCGCCTCTTCGACCGTGTACCCCGAGATTTTCTCGAGCATTTCAAATTGGCTGCGCTTGATCGCGGAGACTTCGTCATAAGCTTTTTCAAGATCGGCCAGTTTTCTGTTTAAGGATTCCGTTTTCTTTTCCAGCGCGTCCGTCTTCTTGTCGAGCGTTTCTTCCTTCTGCTGGAGCCTGCGCTCCTGCTTCTGAAATTCGGACCGCCGTTCCCGGACTTCCCGCTCCAGCTCGTTGCGGCTCTTATGGATTTCTTCCTTGGCTTCTAGCAGGGCTTCGCGTTTTTTGCTCTCGGCGGCTTTGATGGAATCGTTGATGATCCTTTTAGCCTTTTCCTCGGCGCTTTGTATTTCACGTTCGGATACCTTTTTCCGATAGGTGATCCCGAGCAGGAACGCCACTATAAACACCACGATCGCTATGATCGCGGTAACGATAATCTGTGTTACCAAGGGCATAATTAATAAACGCACCTCCAATCATTTATTATTACATACGATAAATCATTCAGACCATTATTTAATAATTTTGTTGAATATCTCCAACATTTCAAAGCGGTCATCTGAGTTATTTTACAACTGGTTTTGTTTTATGTCAAGCTAAATTGTCACCAATGACGGTCAAGTTCAGACAACCTGATTGCAAATGATTCCCAGCCCGCCGCGATCCGCCGCAGCGCAGTCAAAAGCGCCGGGCCTTTAAACTGCCCCGGCGCCTGTGATCCGCATCAATGTGCCGTTTTAACCTTCCGTCCGAGCGCGTCGGCCTCCAGTATCGCTTTGTAGATTTTCTCGCCCGTTACCGGGAAGGGGAGGTTGTGCGACGGCTTGCCCGGACCGGCCGCGTCTTCCGCGGCGAGACGGAGCAGGTTTTCCCCGACGTCTTCGCAGCCCAGGGCCGACAGCGTGACCGGCAGGCCGACGTCCAGGCAGAACCGGACGACCTTATCGACGACGTCCTGCGGCCGTTTTTCGAGGATGAGATGGACGAGCAGCCCGAAAGCGACTTTTTCGCCGTGCGAATAATCATGCATCTGCCCGATGACGGAAAAGCTCTCGGACAGCGCGTGCGCCACGGCGACGCCGCCGCTTTCGAAGCCGAGTCCGCTCAGCAGGGTGTTGGCCTCGACGACCCGTTCGAGAGCCGGCGTGACCGTATGGGCCTCGCACGCGCGTTTTGCGTCCGCGCCGTACTCCAGCAGCGTGTCCAGGCACAGCCTGCCGAGCGCCATTGCGGTCGGGGAAATGTGTCCGCCGAAGTTGTTTAAAGCGCCGGATTTGCTGCAGGCGTCGGCCTCAAACCAGGTCGCCAGAGCGTCGCCCATGCCCGCCACAAGCTGCCTCACCGGCGCGTCGGCAATGATCTGCGTGTCGACAAGGACAAGAGCGGGACTTTTATACAGCGGGCGGAGACGGGCAAATGAGCCGTCCGTATTGTAGATGATCGCAAGCGCGCTGCACGGCGCGTCGTTGGACGCAACCGTCGGAACGACGGCGGCCGGGATTCCGAGGTCCTCCGCGGCGGCTTTAACGGCGTCGATCACCTTTCCGCCGCCGCTGGCCAGGATAACATCGCAGCCGGACGCCCGTCCCAGGCTCACCAGCCGGGCGATCTCAGCGTCGCTCGATTCGCCGCCAAAAGGTACTTCCGTCTGGCGGAGGCCGCAGCGCCCGAAGCTGAGCTCCCGTCCTTCGCGCGTGGCGGACAGTCCCGTTCGTCCGCCGGCAACCAAAATGTTGCCTCCCAGCGGCTTCAGATGCTCTCCGAGCTCCAGGACGGCGCCCGCGCCCTGGACGTATCTGCCGGGCGAGCCGAAAATCATCGTCTTATGCGTCATATGTACACTCCCGAAATATTGTTATAATGTACCGATTATACCCGACCCGAACGCCAAATACAATATCCGGGACGCCGCGGCCGTCCCGGATATTGTATTTGGTTGATTTTGGGGCTATAATGAAAACCGAGCGTCTGGGAACAGGCGGCCCGACGAGTGCGCCGCCCGGCGCTACGGATTATCGGCGTCCTGTATTTCGGTGACCTGCTTCAAGAACATCGGCGCGACGAGCCTGTAGTCGGGGAGGTTGGCCGCGATGTCGCGCGTGGCGTAATAGATGGAAAGGCCGTTGACGCTTGTCCAGAATAAAATCGACAGCTGCATAGGGTCCCCGTCCACGACGCTCCCGTCCAGCTGGCCCCGGCGGAAGATCTCCGCCATGATCCTGTATGCCACGTCGCGCTTTTTGTCGAGCTGGGCCTGCGCCTCCTGCGAGATGTCCGCCTGATAAGTGGCCTGCGCGATCATCCGGCAGGTCTGACGGAACCGCGGGCTCGTCTCGATCGTTTTGAACAGGATCTTCAGCGCGTACATGACCTTTTCGCCGTTCGTCTTGTTCATCTCGCGGACAAACCGCGCCGTGTCGTTGATCCGCTCCAGCGCGTCGTCAACGAGATCTATGTACACGGCTTCCTTGGACGGATAGTAATAATATAAGAGGCCCTGCGAGATGTCCGCCGCCTCGGCGATGTCGGAAATCCGGGTGGAATAGTAGCCTTTATTCGAAAACTGGCTGAGCGCCTCCAGAAGTATGAGCTCCCTCTTGGCGTCCCGGATCCGTTTGTTCTGCGCTGCCGTTCTTGCCATTTCAGACCACCACCCAAATCAGAATACTGTATTGAATATACATTCAATATATGCCATATTTTGCTTTTTGTCAAGCCGTCAATCAGGCGCGGCGGCTTGTCCGGACAGTTTTAACCTGAAATCTATATTGCCATAACGTTCGTGTAGAGTTTTGCAGAAAACGGACGGATAACGGAAAAAAAATAATCGGAGGCGTGTATGACGGGCGGAAAGCGAAAAAATGTCATCGGATGGGTTGTTGCCGTCGTCTATATGGCGGCGCTTTTAAGACTCACCGTATTCAGACCACATTTGTTCGAGGCGGACCTGTTCGCCCGAGGCTCGATTTCTCTGATTCCGCTGCAAAACTATCTGGAGCTGCTCGGGGAGGGCCGATACCTGTACGCGCTCTATCTGTTCGGCGGCAACATCGCCTGGTTCATGCCCTTCGGCTTTCTGCTGCCGTATCTGACGGGACAGCCGAAAAAAGCCGGGGAGATCCTGCTGGTCGGATTCCTGCTGTCCCTGGTGATCGAGTTTTTGCAGTTCGGACTCGGCACGGGCGAGAGCGAGCTGGACGATCTGCTGCTCAATACGCTCGGCGCTCTGCTCGGGTTTTTGATCCACCGCGCGTTTGTGCGCAGAAAAGCGAGGAAGACCGGACGGGTTACGGGAGGCCGGGATGCTTCTGAGGTATGAGATCGAAAAGCTTCTGAAAACCAGCGGCGCGGCCGACGTCGGCTTCTGCAGAGTGCCGGACGGCCCCGAGGGGCTGCCTTATGCCGTATCGTTTGCAGTGGCGCTGTCGGACGCCGTTGTGGACGAGATCGGCGACAGGCCGACGCAGACGTATTATCATCACTACCGAACCGTCAACGCCTTTATCGACAGGATGCTCCTTCAAACGGGCCTGCTGCTTCAAAAGTACGGATTTCGGTATATACCCGTCGCCGCGTCGCAGTCGATCCGCTCGGGCGGGGACCGCGACCACACGGGCCGGTACTCGCACAAAAAGGCCGCCGTCCTGGCGGGGTTGGGGACCGTGGGGAAAAGCGCCCTGTTTCTGCACCGCGCGCTCGGTCCGCGCGTGCGGCTGGGGACCCTTTTCACGGACTGCCCGCTCGGCGAGGCGCACGCGGCGGCGGCTTGCGTCTGCGGAAGCTGCACGCTCTGTGCGGACGCCTGCCCGTCCGGCGCGATCAAAGGCGCGGCGTGGCGCCCGGGGCTCGAGCGCGGGGAGCTTCTGGACGCCGAAGCCTGCAACAGCCATATGCGGGCGCATTTTATGCAGATCGGGCGCGGCGCGGTATGCGGCATCTGCATGCGCGTGTGCCCGGCCGGCAGGCCGGGCGGGAGGTCGGACGGGAATGGATAGGCTTGAGCTCGGGACGGGCAGGCTCGTCGTCCGGCGGTTTCGCGCGGAGGACTGGGCCGACATGCACGAATACCTGTCCGACCCGGACGTCGTGCGCTACGAACCGTACGGCGTTTTCTCGCCGGAAGAAAGCCGGCAGGAGGCGGCCCGGCGGGCGGGAGACAGGGATTTCTGGGCGGTCTGTCTCCGGGAGACCGGAAAGGTGATCGGCAACCTCTATCTGTCCAAGCAGGAATTCGACAAATGGGAGCTGGGCTTTGTCTTCAATAAAACGTATCAGGGCCGGGGGTATGCGTCGGAGAGCGCCGGGGCGCTTTTGGGCCATGCGTTTTCAAGCCTGCGCGCGCGGCGGATTGTCGCCCTGTGCAATCCTGAAAACGAAAGATCGTGGCGGCTTCTGGAGCGGCTGGGTATGACGCGCGAGGGCCGCCTGCGTCAGGACGCGTACTTCAAAAAAGACGGCGCGGGCAATCCGATGTGGTTTGATACCTTAATATATGGGCTTTTGCGCCGGGAGTGGCCGTCTCGCGGCACGAAACAGACGTCGGGGTGTGAGCGATGAAAAACAACCTTGTGCTGATCGGGATGCCGGGCGCCGGGAAGAGCACCGTCGGCGTCGTGCTGGCCAAAACGCTCGGCTACGACTTTGTCGATACGGATATCCTCCTGGGCCGCAGGCTCCGCACGACGCTGCAATGCTACATCGACCGGCACGGCATCGAAGCGTTTTTGAAGGAGGAAGAGCAGGCGGCGCTTTCGCTGGACTGCGAAAACACGGTGATCGCCACGGGCGGCAGCATGGTTCTCTCCGACAACGCAATGCGCCGTCTTTCAAGCGGCTCAACGTGCGTTTTTTTCGACATACCGCTCGAAGAGCTCAAAAAGCGGCTGAGGAATATCAAAACGCGGGGCATTGCCCTGAAACCCGGGCAGACGATCGAGGCGCTTTATGACGAGCGCCGGCCGCTGTACGAACGGTTTGCGGATCTGACCGTCCCCGCGCGGCAGAAGAACGTCCGCGACCTCGAGGGACTGGTCGGCGAAATTGTGCGGTTTGTGAAGCCGGCCTGAAATCGCGTACAAAAACAGCCGGCGGCCGACCGCTGTTGCGCAGCCGACTTCTAAACCCGACAGCCTCGTCTGGCCGGCGGTTTATAAGATTGATACGAAATGCGTATTATGGTAAGATAAACACGAATCGATATTATCGGAGGCAGAATGCGACGGGAGTTAAATAAAGAAGAGATCGCGCTGCGGATGAGCCGATTCCGCGCCGCGATGGACAGAAGAAATCCGGGCTGGGACACGGCTGTTTTTGTCGGTAAAATCAACCAGTATTATCTGACGGGCACGATGCAGGACGGCCTGCTGATCGTCCGGCGGGACGGCGCGGCCGGCTTTTTTATCCGGCGGAGCTACGAGCGCGCGCTGGACGAATCGCCGTTCGAGCCGATTTATCCGATGGGCAGCTACCGGGACGCCGCCGAAATCATCGGCGCGGACTGCGGCCTGACGTATCTCGAAACGGAAAGCATGACGCTCGCTATCCACGAACGGCTGAAGAAGCACTTCCGAATGACGGAAATCCGCCCGCTCGATCAGACCATTCTGCACGTCCGGGCGGTCAAGACGCCGTATGAGCTGTCCTGTATGGAGGAAGCCGGACGGCTGCACGATACGCTCATGCGGGCCGCCGTGCCGCGGCTGATGCGCGAGGGCATGAGCGAGAACGACCTGTGCGTGGCGGTTCTCGAGACGATGTACGCATATGGTTTTCATGGAGCCGTGCGGTTCCAGGCGTTCCAGACGGACATCGGCATCGGCCAGGTCGGGTTCGGGACAAGCTCGCTGTACCCGACGAATTTCGACGGGCCGGGCGGCCATGTCGGCCTGTCCGCCGCCGCGCCGGTCATGGGCAGCCGGGAGCGCAAGCTCAGGCGCGGCGACAGCGTCTTTATAGACATCGGCTTTGGGATCAAGGGCTACAACAGCGACAAGTCGCAGGCCTATATCTTCGGCGCAAAGCCGTCCGAGGCGGTCGTGCGGGAGCACCGCAGGTGCATGGAGATCCAGAAACGCGTCGCGGAGCTTCTGGTGCCGGGCGCGCGGCCGTCGGAAATATACCGGACGGTCATGTCCGAGCTGAGCGACGACTTCAAGCGCGATTTCATGGGATTCGGCGCGCGCCGGGTCAGGTTCCTGGGCCACGGGATCGGACTGCATGTCGACGAGCCTCCCGTCATCGCCGAGGGTTTCGACGAGCCGATCGAGGAAAACATGACCTTTGCCGTGGAGCCGAAAAAGGGCATCAAGGACGTCGGTCTCGTCGGCGTCGAGGACACGTATGCCGTTACGACGGGCGGCGGGCGGTGCCTGACAGGAGGCGGCTGCGACATCATCGAGGTATAAAGGCTAGCGCGGCTGCTCGTTCCGGTAGATAAATCTGCAGCCGCAGGAATAACAAAAATTCCGGTTTGACATTTGCTCTTTACCACAAACGGGGCAGGCGACAGTTGAGGCCGATCTGGATTCAAATTCCGCCGTCTGCGGAGACTCGGGCGGGTGCGCCGATACCTGTTCGTTCGGCGGCGTCACCGCGGGCGATCCGGTCTCGGCCCTGACGGCCTGAGCCGCCTGCGGCATACCCGGCGTTTGATGTCCGGCATTATTCTGCATCAGAAGGATCATTTTTTTGAGCAAATCGGTGTGCTCGTCTTGGTGCTCCACAATCTCCCCGAAACCCATCATGAGGACTTTGTATACGTAGGCACCGAAAACGCCAACTCCGATGATCATTATACAAACGAGAAACCCCAATCCGCCGCGCATCATTCGAGACAGAAGGTACCAATATGAACCGCCCAGTATAATAACGGCTATGATCGATATATAAAACAATATTTCGGCCAGCTTTTGAATAGTTTGGCCCGTACGTTTGTTCATGAGAGAACCTCCCTTT
>CAYMLM010000093.1:0-10329 GCA_964391385.1 uncultured Papillibacter sp. | reverse complement strand
ACCGTCGACCTCTAGCGTGACAGGCTAGCGTTCTAACCAACTGAACTACCGGGCCATGAAAAACGCCGCCGAATGACGACTGGTGGGAACAACAGGGCTCGAACCTGTGACCCCATGCTTGTAAGGCATGTGCTCTCCCAGCTGAGCTATGCTCCCCAATGCTGCCTTCGCAGCGCTTTCCTTGCGGCGACTTTTTGTATTATACAAAAAGAACCGGACGTTGTCAACAGTAAATATTCTGTTTTTACCGCCGTTTGAAAAAAGCCGGAAAAGCCTGTAATTGAGGGCATTTCATGGTGCATTGCGCCGTGTCGGAGCCATTTTGGCGTCATGGGATTCCGGAGGTCATTTCCCGGCGGTACGCCTCGATCTCTTCGGGCGTGAGCGCGTAGACGACGTCGCAGAACTGGCACGTGACCTCGACCGGCTCGCCCTTTCGCCGGATATCCTCGAGCTCGTCCCCGCCGATGCTCGCCACGGCCGCAAGCACCCTGTCCCGGCTGCAGTAGCAGCGGTACCCGACGCTTTGGCGCTCGAGCAGCTTCGGCTCGAAGCCGCGCAGGACGGAGCGGATCACGTCTTCCGCGTCCCCGTTTTCCAGCATGGCGGTGACAGGACCCGCCTCGGCCACGTTCTTTTCGAGCGCGGCGATCACGCCGTCCGGCGCGCCGGGCAGGAGCGAGGCGATATAACCGCCGGCCGCCGTGACGGACTGGTCCCGCCCGACGAGGACGCCGAGCGCGACGGCGGACGGCGTCTGTTCGCTGTCGTACAAGTACCGCGTGAAGTCCTCGGCAATCTCGCCGCTGACGAGCTGCGTGCTGCCGACGTACGGCTCCTTGAGATTTAAGTCCCGAATGACGGTCAGCGTCCCGTCGCGCCCGACGGCCGCGCCGACGTCGAGCTTGCCGTTCGGCTTTTTCGGCAGGTCCACGCACGGGTTCTGGACGTACCCGCGCACGCAGCCGTCGCTGTCTGCCACGGCCAGAATGTTCCCAAGCGGGCCGCCGCCGGAGACGCGCACGGTCATGGAGGCCTTCGGGGCCTTGAGCATGTGCCCGAGCATCGAGGCCGCCGCCAGCGTGCGGCCGAGCGCCGCCGTGGCAACCGGCAGCGTTTTGTGGATGTTCCGCGCGCGCTCCGTCAAGTCCCTCGCCGAAACGGCGGATATCTGAATAAAGCCGTCGTTTGAGACGGCCCGAATGATTTCGTCCATGTCTGCCTTCCTGCGCTTATACAGCCTTGGATATCTATTTTGGTTTTCGCGCCGTCATGAAGACGCGGCGCTCGCCGCGCGGCGCCTCGAGCGTCAGGTCCCCGTAAAGCCGGACGCCCTCGAAGCCTTCGCCGATGAGCATTGTTTCCAGTCCGGCCGGGTCGTATGCGTACTCCAGGTGCTCTTCCCTGCCCCGCGCCCAGCGCCTGCCGTCCCGCGAAAAGGTGTCCGTGACGAAAACGCAGGCGTTTTGAGCTTCGTCGAACGACGCCCGCCAGACGCAGAAGACGTCATCCGTCTCGTCCAGAAACATTTCCCCGTCAAGCCGCCTGAGCGCCTCGGGCGTGAGGATGTCAAAAATAAAAAGCCCGCCGGGCTCGAGAAACAGCCGGACCCGGCGCAGGACCTCGCCGAGGTCCCGGGGGCGCACATGGTTGAGACCGTCGAGCGAGCAAACGACGGCGTCCACCGTGCCGTACAGGTCCAGGCCCTCCATGGGCTGGTGGATGAACATCGGCCTGTCCGGCAGGCCGGCCGCCTTCCGGTCGGCCTCGGAGAGCATCTCGACCGACGCGTCCGTTCCGATCAGCTCGTAGCCGCGCGAGGCCAGAAGGCACGTGAGCGTGCCGGTGCCGCACGCCAGATCGAGTATCGTTTTGACGCTCACGTTCTCGCGGGCAAACAGCGCCTCGTAATAGTCGGCCGTCCGCGCGTAGGGGACGTCGCGCGTCAGGATGTCGTAGGTTCCCGCCAGCGCGTCGTAGGCGCTCATTTTTTCTTCTCCGCCAGTCTTTTGAAAACAATCTCGTAGCCGTCCGCGCCGTACATCAGGCTGCGGTTGACGCGGCTGATCGTGGCGGAGGAGGCGCCCGTCTGTTCGAGAATGCTGTTATAGATGTGACCCTGGCTTAAGAGGACGGCCACCTGATAGCGCTGTTCCATTGCCCGCAGCTCGGTGACCGAGCACAGGTCGTCGAAGAAACGCATGCATTCGTCAACCGTCTTGAGCGTCAGGATCGCTTCGTACATCTCGACATTGCGCTCCTTTTTGTTTTTGAGACTTTTATTCATGGCACCCTCGCACGCGCGCACGCGCATAAAAAATAAGAAAAACCGCTTGACGCCCGGAGCTTGTCCGCCCATTCGCCTGAGTCATCGAGGCCGTCAGACGCGCCCTCCGTACATTTCTTATAGTACAGCATTAAAGCATTAAAGTAAAGAGTTTTTTAACGCTTTTTGGTATGCCGTCATATTGTAAAGCAAAGGGGCGTGATTGATTCATGATGCGTATAACGGAAGGCCGCATCGCGGAGGAACTTACATACGAGGATATTCCAATGGTTTCGGCGGATTTCCGCTACCCCGTCTTCGAGAGCGGGAACAAAAAGGTCGACAAGCGGCTCAACAGCTACTACCGGCACATCGCCAGAACGCTTCTGCGGCGCGCCAAATATGAGCTTCTGCCCGATGCGGCCGACGAGTGGCGGTTCGCCACGGAAAACGGCTACCCGTTCCGCCCGTTTGAGATCGTAATGAAATATACGGTCACGCGAAACGACGACGAGGTGCTCAGCCTCTACTACGACGTGTACGAATACACGGGAGGCGCGCACGGCACGACGAAGCGCTCCGGCGACACCTGGCGCGCTTCGACCGGCTGGTTTGCCGATCTGGCTGATTTCTTTGCGCGCGGGGTCAATTACAAACGAATCCTCACCGACAACGCGATAAAAACCGCGGCCGAACAGATCGCGGCGGGCACGCATCAGTACTTCGAAAACTATCCCAAGCTCATCAAGAAGTATTTCAGCCCGACCAAGTTTTACATACTGCCCGACGCGGTCGCGATCTTTTACGACCAGTACGCCATCGCCCCCGGCTTCGAGGGCACGCCTGTTTTCGAATATGAGCTCAGGGACGGCTCCGAGGCGCAACAAATCACATAGACGCACAAAATGCGTGGACGGATGACACCTGCCATATGCGCCGGTGTCATCCGTTTTGGGCTGCGTTCAGTTTTACGTTTAAATGCGTCTGCGCAAAATGCGGGATGTTTGCAGTCATATCGCTTAAATTAGCTCATAAGCGCGTCCTGCCTCAATACAAGACGCCTGTTCTACCTGCTATTTGTCAACTCATTAATGCGTCTTGCATGAGGCACGCGTCCTTGTCAAGGTCCTTCGTCATAGCCAGCGCCGTCTCGAGGTCGTAGTCGACGCAGACCTCGCCGTTCATGCACACGGCCCGGTTATAAACGCCGTCGGCCAAAAGCCGCACGGCCTTGTAGCCCATGCGCGAAGCCGTCACGCGGTCCCTGACGAGCGGCGTGCCGCCACGCTGGATGTGCCCGAGCGTCGTCACGCGCGTCTCGATGCCGGTCGACTGCCGGATCTTCTCGGCCACGCTTGCTGCCGACGCCGCGCCCTCCGCGACGATGACCGTGAAATGGTCGTGACCCTCCAGCCGCTTCGTTCGGATCCGGTCGGCGACGTCGGTCTCGAAGTCGGACGCCTCCTCGGGGATGAGCGTCACGGTCGCGCCCGTCGCGATGCCGACCTGCAGCGCCAAATGTCCGGCCCTGTGCCCCATGACCTCGACGACGGAGCAGCGCTCGTGCGACTGCATCGTGTCGTCGAGCTTGTCCACGGCGTCGATGGCCGTGTTGCAGGCCGTGTCGAAGCCGATCGTGTACGTCGTGCAGCCGATATCGTTGTCGATCGTGCCGGGCAGGCACACGACGGGCACGCCGAGCTTCGAGAGCGCCAGCGCGCCCCTGTACGAGCCGTCGCCGCCGATGATGACGAGCCCGTCGATCCCCATGAACCGGCAGTTGTCCGCGCCGCGCTTCTGGCCCTTCTTCGTCAGGAACTCGGGGCTCCTCGCCGTGTACAGCACCGTGCCGCCCATCGACGTGATGTCGTTGACGTCCTCGGCGGACAATGTGACGATATCGCCGCCGATGAGCCCGTTGTATCCGCGCCGGACGCCGACGCACTCGATGCCCAGATGGAGCGCCGTCAGAACGACGGCCCGGATGGCCGCGTTCATGCCCGGCGCGTCGCCGCCGGACGTCATGACTCCGATCCTCTTTACGCTGTTGGACATGCAAACACCTCTTTATATCTGTCGTAAGCCGTACGCCTCATCTGAATATCCTGCCCTCCGCGTCAAACACCTCGACGCGCCCGAAGGCGGCGAAATCCGGCTCCATATCGCCTGTCCCATGCGCCCTGATGGCCTCAATAAGGTATTTCGGGTTGAGCGACGGGTCCTGCGCGGAGAGGACGGCCTCGAGCGTGATTTCGGTTTCGCCCGTTTTATCAAACGCGACGCGTCTGATATTCGGTATGACGTCGAAATCGGCGGCGCCCTTTTTTGTCTTTTTCGTTAGGATGAGTTCTTTTCTATCAAATAATTCCCGAAGCGCCCCGGCCGCGCCGCCCGGCTCGCCCCCGTCGTAATCGAGCCGCCCCCGGACCTCCAGCCACTTGATTTCGCTGAATTTCCGCATCGGCTCGTAAATCTCCAGAACGCCGAGGCCCTCGGGCAGCGCGCGGCCCAGCCTGTCCGCAAGGCCGTCCGGCTCGCTGTCGCCGCCGAGCTGAAAGTCCAGCAGCTCGCAGACGCTCTCCGTCCCCACCGAGAGCGGCAGCGCGAACGACATCACCGGGTGCGGATTGAAGCCTTCCGAGTGGCGCAGCCGGATATCCGCGCGCAGAAAGGCGCGCTGGAACGTGCGCATGAGGTCGAGGTGCGACAGAAACTTCGCCCGTCCCGTCTTCGTAAACAGCAGCCGCCGCTTAAGCATCGCACGCGCCTCCTTCCAGGAGCCCGGACGCGCCGCAGCCGGTACACTGCCGCCGGCAGTCCGGCGTGATTTCGTTTTTATAGGCCGCTTCCCGCTCGCTTTGAAGATGGGCTTCGCGCACGCCGGCCGAGACAACGCTCCACGGGAGGATTTCGCCATACGCGCGTTCCCGGTGCGCGTAAAACGCCGGGTCGAGGCCGCAGGATTCGAAGGCCCGCATCCAGCGCTCAAACGAGAAGCATTCATCCCAGGCGTCCAGGCGGCCGCCGTTCCGGACGACCGTCTCGAGCACGCGGCCGACGCGCCGGTCGCCGCGCGCGAGGACCGCCTCGATCATGCTGGTCTCCCTGTCGTGCCAGTTGTACCGGATCGCCTTCGAGCGCATATTGGACCGAAGGAGCTCCACACGGCGCTGATATTCCTCCGGCGCGACCTGGGCCTCCCACTGAAACGGCGTGTGCGGCTTGGGCACGAAGCACGACGTGCTGACCGTTAAACGCACGCCGCGGTCTTTATTCTTGGCGGAGCGCTTCCAGGTATGCAGGACCTTCTCGGCCAGGGCCGCGATGGCCAGCACATCCTCGTCCGTCTCCGTCGGCAGACCCAGCATGAAATACAGCTTCACGCTGTTCCAGCCGCCCTCGAACGCGATGCGGCACGTCTCCAGGAGCTCGTCCTCCGTGACGTTCTTGTTGATCGCGTCGCGCAGGCGCTGCGTACCCGCCTCGGGCGCAAACGTCAGCCCCGCCTTGCGCACCTGCTGCGCTCTTTCCATGAGCTCCATAGAGAAGTTGTCGGCCCTGAGCGACGGCAGAGACAGGCTTGTATTCCTCGGGCGGCACCAGTCGAGCAGGCTGTCGCACAGCTCGCCGAGCTCCCTGTAGTCGCTCGTGCTCAGGGATGACAGCGTCATTTCCTCGTAACCGGAGTGCCTGAGCGCCGCGATGCCGTATTCCGTCAGTCTGCGGGCCGAGCGCGCGCGCACCGGCCGGTAGGCGTAGCCCGCCTGGCAGAACCGGCAGCCCCGGATGCAGCCGCGGAACAGCTCGAGCACGACGCGGTCGTGCACGATCTCCGTAGAGGGCACGATGGTCTCCGCGGGGAAATACGACGACTCGAAGTCTCGCGCGATGCGCTTGACGACGGGCAGCGGCGCGCCGTCCTTCGGCACGATGGCCCTGACCGTGCCGTCCCCGTTATAACCGACGCCGTACAGGCTCGGTACATAGACGCCGCGAATCTTCGAGGCTTCCCTCAGAAAAGCTTCCCTGCCGAGTCCCCGCCGCCTCGCGTCCCGGTACAGCTCGATGACCTCGCCGTTGACCTCCTCTCCTTCGCCGATGATAAACAGATCTATAAAGTCCGCCATCGGCTCGGGATTGTACGCGCACGTGCCGCCCGCGATGACGAGCGGTACGCGCAGGCCGCGTTCCGCCGAACGCATGCGTTCCTCCGCGCGCATCGGGATGCCCGCGAGGCCGAGCATGCTCAGCACGTTCGTATACGCCAGCTCGTAGCCGAGCGAAAAGGCTACAATGTCAAAGTCCGACACCGGATCGCCGCTCTCGAGTGCGTACAGGGGCAGGCCCGACTGCCGCAGCGCGTCGTCCATGTCGGTCCAGGGCGCGAAGACGCGCTCGCACCAGACGCCGTCCATCCTGTTGGCCAGGGCGTACAGGATGCGGATGCCGAGGTTCGACATGCCGATCTCATACGTGTCGGGAAAGCACAGCGCGACGCGCGTGTCGACCGCGCTTTTGTCCTTTATGATCTCCCCATACTCCCCGCCCGTATATCGGGCGGGCTTTTGTACGGCGTTCAGGATCCGTTCAAGTTTCTTATCCATAGCTCACATCCGGGACTTTCTATATCTGGATTTAGTACGAAATATAACCTCTGATACCGGGGTTTTCAGCTTGTCGAGAAAGTCTTTCGTCCAGGCGTCCAACCGCTATGCGAAAGCATGGCTATGCAAGGACGCAGGCCGAGAGCTTTATTTTGTCAAAAAAGCCGCGCGAGCGGCTTTTTCGACAGCCTGAATTCCCTGTTATCAGGGTTTTACTTTATTCTTGGTATTTAATTTTACCTTAATACCGCTGTTTTTACAATAGCTGATGAAAAGCCACGCGGCGGCGAGCAGCAGCGTGAAGTTGATGCGCGTGGCGACGAGCAGCGCCGCGCCCGCCGTGAGCAGCGCGAAAATGACGGCGCAGCTCGTTATGCAGACGGCGCGGTCGGCCGCAAACGGACCGAACCGGAGCGCCAGCGCGTTATAAAGGATTCGCCCGCCGTCGAGCGGAGGAACGGGCAGGGCGTTGAAGATACAGAAGACGAGGCTGACGCCGGACGCGAAGTACAGGCCGGGCAGGGCGAAGAGCCGCCCCGCGGCCGACAGCAGCGCGGCGAACAGGAGGCTCGCCGCCGGTCCCGCCGTCGCCGCCGCGATTTCCTTCCCGTAGGACAGCGGCCCGCCAACGGCCAGCTCGAAGCCCCAGGGCTCCACCCTCAGTTCCGACACGCGCGCCCCGAAGATCAAAAGCGCGAGCGCGTGGCCGCACTCGTGCGCCGCAGCCGCCGCGAGCACCCAAGCCAGAAGCGCCGCGTCCAGAAAAAAAACGGCCAGCAGGACCGCAAGCGCCGCCGCGCTGATTTTCAGCTTTTTGCACACGACTACCATGTCAGGTAGTATTCGGGGTTGACATAAAGCCCGCTGACCCTCAGCTCGAAATGCAGGTGCGGACTCGTCGCTTCGCCCGTGTCCCCGACGGCGGCAATCGCCTGGCCCTTTTTGACAGCTTGTCCGCATTGAACGTAAACCTCGCAGCAGTGAGCGTACTGCGTCTCGATGCTGCCGTGGCGCAAAATGACGTAATTGCCGAGTGTGTTGCTCGTGCCGACGTCGATCGTCTTCCCGTCCGCGAAGGCTGCGATCTTCTCGCCGCTGCCGGCGGCGATATCGGTCCCGTAATGAAAACGGACCTCTCCGTCCGTCGGATGGACCCTGTAGCCGAACGACGAAGACACCACGCCGGCAAGCGGCGTGGCGTAGTCGATCAGGATGGCGGGCATGCCGTACGTGACGCCGGCCGGCAGCGCGTAATCGGAGTATTGCTCCTGATCCTGCATAAACGCGGCAATGACGGCGTCGGCAAAGCTTTGTCCGGCCTCCGGCTCGCCGGAGGTCTCACCGTCCGAGGCTGTCGTGTCGTCTGCGGCCGTCGTGTTTTCGGCCGGGGCGAATACAGCCACCGCGTCGCTGTTTGCTTCAGATGTTCCGCCGCCGCCGTTCGTACCCGCGTCGGATGGCTCGGGCTGGGCAACGTCCTCGCTTTCGTCCGGCATATCCTTCCCGGTGAACGCGTAGGTGAACGCCTCGCCGATGGCCGCCGTGAACTTCTTCTCCCCCGAGATGCCTTCCCCCAGCGTCGCGAGCGCCGCCTTGTAATTGACAACCATACTGAGCTTCTCGCCGATGCCGGCGAACGTCGCCGGGAACAGGAGTTTGATCAGAACGGCCGCCGCGAAAAGCCCGAGACAGACGTACAGTTTTACCGCGCTGCGCGACGTGCCGCTCTGACGGTCGCCGGGGGAATAGGACCTGCGCCGCCGCGTCGCGCTTTTTCTGCCGTGGTATGGCCTGAAATGCTCCAAGCCGGGGTCACCTCGCTTTCCGTCGGGAACGATCCCGAGCCCAGCTGTCTTACAGTTGCCTGTAAATCCATTATATTCCAATTTGTACGAGCATATGCACTTTCGGCATTATAACGGCTGGATAAACAAAGATTTCATGTCCATTCTCAAACAATAATTCCTTTTTTTATATATAAATGATATAATTGCAAGCGACCAATCGAATAGACCCTGTCCGACCACATTTGTTTAGGAGGGATCATCCGATGTACAAGGAAAAAACCCCGCCGCCCGGCGAAACCGGCGCACGGGAAAAAGAGCGCCATTCTGTCGGTCCCCATTCAAGGCTTCTTACCGCGTCGCTGGCTTTCCGGCTTGCAGCATTCATTTTGATCCTTGCTCTCATTTTATCAGGCTGCTCGCTGCCGTTCGGCGGCGGCAGCAATCAGACCGAGCTCAAGGACGGCGTTCTGACGAACGGTGATCTGACGCTCGACTTCGGGGATAACCGGATTGACGACGATTCGGGAACGACCCTGGATGTGCTGACGCCCGACGAGGACGACGCGCCGGAGGGTCTGGCTTCCGACCTCTACGAGCTCAATATGGAAGACGTGTACGACGAGCCTGTCACCGTCACCCTGAAATTCGACGAAGAATGCCCCGTCGACGACGACGAGGCGCAGGTCATGCTGGGCGTGGGCACCACCTTCGAAATGGAGGAGGGCGGGACCGAAACGCTCTACAGCTACATACCCGTCGAGGAAAGCGGCGGAAACGTCACGGCAAGCTTTACGCCGGCCGATTATGCCGAGCTGTTTGTACGCGGCAGCTCGAATACCGGCTCCTCCGCGCCGCATATGGAGCGCACGCACTTCGCCCTGTTCTGGATCTCGACGACTTATATTGACGGCGGGCATTTCATCGTCTACATGCCGCTCAAGGCCCACACGTTTTTCCTCGACTACAACGAGCGGCGCGCCCTTTTGGATGATCTGGAAGAGACATACAACGATTATCTGGGCAAGAACTACAGCTATTCAAAACGCAGCAGTTGGCCCATGAAAGTAACGATTAAAGCGCTGGATGCCCAGGGGTATTACAGCTATGGATATTCAGGCGCGGATGGAAGCATTTACATAAACAGAAGCCTTTTTGAAAAGGGATACAAGGCCGGCGCGCTCTCTGCACTGATGGCGCACGAATTCTTCCATTTTGTGCAGCACAACTACGTCGACGTAGGCAAGGACCTGGAGTGGTTTGACGAGGCGACGGCGACATATTTTGAAGGGGCGAAAGGCGGCACCTACCCCAACATCGTGGGCCAGTATAAAGAACTGATCTTTTCGGGCGTCTATCCCAAGGACAACACGAGGGCCAACGGTTACGCGCGCATGCCGCTTATTCAGTTCCTTGTAAAGACACTCGGCGAGGAATCGATTCTTTTCGCCTATCAGAATGCGGGCCAGGGCTTTGATTGGGACATGGCGCTTGAGTCAGTCGCCGGCCCTCCGTCCGACTGGGCGGGCGATTTCTACGAAGCGCTCGTCAAGGGCGATGTCGGCGATTTCACGCCGCTTGCGATTCACAAGGAACTGGTCGTCGGAAAATCCGGAGCGGTCGGAATTGGGACGGCGCTGCCGCTCGTGATGCCGGAGTCGGACGAGATCGCCCA
>CAYMLM010000092.1:0-10443 GCA_964391385.1 uncultured Papillibacter sp. | reverse complement strand
CCCCCCCCCCCCGAACTACACCCTATCCTACACTCTTTCCCTACACGACGCTCTCCGATCTACGGGCGATGCGTCGGACGGCGGCCCGGCAGCGGATGGGCGTTAAAAGCGAGATGTCCGTTTTGTTTATACTGGTTAGACGGAATCCGAAATGAGCAGTGCAGGAGGGTCATATGCAGACAGGAGATACAATCGTATTCGGCGCATACGAATGGCGTGTACTTGACCTACAAAACGGCGCGGCTTTGATCATCACGGAGGATATTGCGGAACTGCGCGCCTACCATGATAATTCTATGGATATAACATGGGCTGATTGCGGGCTAAGAAAATATCTTAACGGTGAGTTTTATGACAAGTTTAATGAAATTGACAAATCGAGAATAATCCCCGTGACAAACAAAAATCCTGACAATCCCTGGTACGGCGCAAAAGGCGGAGAAGATACGCAAGATAACATATTTCTATTAAACATTGAAGATGTTGTATGCAGATATTTCGGCGACAGCAGCGAGAAGCTGTATAACCAAGGTAAAAATCAAAAATATTGGTTTCAGAGAAAAGATGAAAACAACAGTAAACGAAAATCTAGTTTTCTGGGATATGAATGGTGGTGGTGGATTCGGACGCCCGGCCGTACGAATTGGAAAGCCGCGTATATCCATGGGGACGGCAATGTAGGTATCCAAGGCAATAGTACCTGCAGATGCAACATCAGCACTCTTCATCCTTCAAATGGCGACAACAGAGGCGGTGTTCGACCTGCCTTGTGGCTGAAGCTTCATTTGGATAACGCCGAATAAGCGATGCGGCGGACGGCGGGCGATTGATAATCGCCCCTGCGGGGACGAGGACGCGGCGGGCGGCGGGCGCGGCGGGCGGCGGCAAGACTATCTGTTCTGGGGTGTAGACCATGGGAATTATATTACAAAAAGCTTATATTTCAGATTGTGAGAAGATACATGAAATGCAAGTAGTATCTTTCAAATCTTTGCTTGATAAATATGGTGATATCAACACAAATCCAGGTGCAGAGTCAGTCGAACAGATTACATGTAAGATGAACCAAGGCTATACGGATTACTATTTAATCTATTGTGACGATGAGATTATTGGTGCAATTAGAATCGTCAGATTACAAGGAAATGTCTGCAGAATTTCGCCGATGTTTATTTTACCGAAATTTCAAGGCAAGGGTTTTGCACAGCAAACGATCGCAAATATCGAAGAAATATATTCTTATGCAGCCGAATGGCAGCTTGACACCATCAAAGAAGAAGCTATGCTTTGTCACCTTTATGAAAAAATGGGCTACAAACGGACAGGGAAAGAGACAGTTATTCAAGATAATATGACGATTGTTTACTATGAAAAATGTCCGACAACCTGATTACATTCAGTTGATTGGCGTCAAAGGTAAGTTGTCCGTTGTTTATACTGTGGCAAGTAGACGACATCCGATTCCTTATATCCATGGAGGGAACGCATGAAAATTGAAATTCGAAGACTGACGCCCGACCTTGCGGAGGACTACGCGCATTTTTTTGATGTCACGCCTCACGACGTCAACATAGACGAACAAAAATGCTATTGCGTGACCTGGCGCAGCGACGCGTCCTACGACAACGGCAACCATTGGTTTCCGACGCGGGAGGAACGAAGGGCACGCGCCATCGAGTTCGTCAAGGCCGGCAGCCTGCAGGGCTATCTGGCGTATCGCGGCGGCAAAATCGTGGGATGGTGCAACGCCAGCGCGGACTGCCGGCTGTGCGTCGATTATCTGCGTTCGTATTGGCCCATAGAGGCATACCGGGACGACGTCAGGGTCAAATCCGTGTTTTGCTTTATGATCGCGCCGGAGATGCACAGAAAGGGCGTGGCCACGCGGCTGCTGGAGCGCGTCTGCGCGGACGCGGCCGACGACGGCTTTGATTTTGTCGAGGCCTATATCAACAAGGAATTCGTTTACACGGACCATGATTTCAGGGGGCCGCTGGCAATGTATGAAAAATGCGGATTCACCAGGCGCGCCGAGCGAGACGGCAAAGTGGTCGTGCGAAAGGCATTGAAGGAGTAACCGGATATCATGCCGGGCTTCGGGCGCGTGTTTTGGTACTTAAATCAACTTCGATGGGGGGCCGCTGATGTTCACCGTTTCAAACGCTTTGAAAAATATCCGGCGGCATTTGCGCAAATCGGTTTTGTATTTTCTCATTTGCGTCATCGCCGTCCTGACGCTGCAAATCTACATGGCCGGCATCGACAGGACCGAAAGGCAGCTGCTCCGGCTTTCCGACGCCATGCCGATCCTGGCAAACGTGGCGAGCCTTGACGGCACGCGCTTTGACGGACTGCAGATTCCGGAGCTCACGGTCGACGGGCTGCAAGGCTCCGGCCATGTGCGCGACCTGCGGCTGACCCTTCTGCTCAAGGCCGGGATCGGCGACTATACGCCGGATGCGCAGGGGAAGTTTTTGATCTGGGGCGTTATCGGCGCCAACGGCATCGAGGCGCTCGAGGGCCTGGAGCCGGACGCCGTCACATGGCTGCCGGGTTACGGCGCGGACTGCCTGACGGGAGACGAAGCGGTCTGCCTGGCAAGCTCGTTTTTTATGGCGGTCAACGGCTATTCACCGGGCGACGTGATTCCCCTCAACCTGCACTACTACGAGTATGGAAACCTTGGAACCATTTCCTTCGAGCCTCTGGAGCTCACGGAGATCCGCATCGTGGGCATGGCCGATCTGCGGGCGGCGAAGAATTCGCCCGACGTCGTCATACCTTTTGAAACCGGACGGGCCATCTTCCAGCGGCAGGGCATCCGGTTCTCTGCGGCCTCGGCGTCCTTTTACGTGCGCGACGCGCTTGAGCTAAACGATTTCAAGGCGGAGATGAAAACGATCGGGCTCAGTCAGGCCTCCTCGGACGCGGCCATTGCGGTTTTAGCCAATATGGGAGCCGCCCTTCTGCTGCACGACGCGACCTTTATCAGCTCGGCGACCCGGCTCCGGGAGACGCTGTCGCTGCTCCGGGGGTTTCTCCCGGTGCTGACGGCGGTGCTCGCGGCGATCGGGTACTTTGTCGCGTCCCTGATGATCCAGACCCGGCGCGAGGAATACGCCGTGCTCCGCATCCTGGGGATGAGCAAGCGCCAGAGCATGTACCTGTATTTTGCCGAAATGGCCGCGCTCACGCTGGGCGGGAGCCTCGTTGGCGCGCTCGTCTCCGCAGCGTTCGGGATCGGCGGTTTACGCACGGGCGTTTGGATGTTTATCCTGTTTTCACTGTGCTTTCTTCTGGGCAGCGTGCTGGCTCTTTTACGCCTGGGCCGCACAAACGTGATGCTGGCCCTCGCGCAGCCGGACTAGGAAAGGCGGAACGCAGTATGGGAAAAATCAAACTCGATCAGGTCGCATACAGTTACCGGACGAAATACCAGACGGTAAACGCCGTGAAGGACGCCACCTGCACGTTTGAGGCGGGCAAGGTGTATGCCATTACGGGCGAATCCGGCAGCGGGAAGAGCACGCTTTTATCGCTGCTTGCCGGGCTTGACCTGCCGGAGAGCGGCACGCTTGCCGTAGACGGCACGGACATGCGCGAAAAGGACCGCGACGCCTACCGCCGGAGCGAGGCGTCGGTGGTGTACCAGGCGTTTCACCTGCTGCCGCTGCTCACGGTTGAGGAAAACGTCATGCTGCCCATGGAGCTCAACGGCGTACCGAAGCCGGAGCGCGGGCGGCGCGCGGCGGAGCTTCTGGAGAAGGTCGGCCTGCCGCAGGAGACGCACCGGAAGTTCCCGAAAATGATGAGCGGCGGGCAGCAGCAGCGCGTCGCGATCGCGCGGAGCCTCGCGTCGGGCAGTAAGATCCTGCTCGCGGACGAGCCGACCGGCAACCTGGATACGGAAAACGGACAGAACGTTGTCGACATCCTGCTCCGGCTCGCGCACGGGGACGGTTATCTGGTGATCCTCGTCACGCACAATCCGGACGTGGCCGCGCAGGCGGACGCGGTCTACCGTATGAAGGACGGCGTGCTGTCCCAGCCGGACGGGGAGCGTGCGACATGATTTTCGGGAAGAGTCTGAAGCAGCTCTTACGCACGCCGGTGACGGCGGCGCTGTTCGTCGTTCTGTTTGCCATCGCCGCCTTCTTCATGTGCAGCGGCGTGATGATCTGGGCGCGCAATCAGGCCGCCATGAAGGCCTATGAGGATGTGTTCCTGACCATCGGGACGGTGCGTCAGCGGGCGGCCTCCATTGAAATCACGGAGAGATGGGACGCCTTTCTAAAGGATTACATACGCAGAAGCGGGCCGAGCTACGCCTCGGTCATCCCGGCGTCCGTTCTGGATTTCGAAGGAGCCGGTTATGTCCTCGGCCCGGAGAAGCGGCCCTTCTACGGGGCCTGGCGCCCCGATTTGCGGCTGTGGCCGGAGGACACCCGCCACAAAATTCATAACATGCTTGTCGTTGAAGTGACGCCCTTGGCCGATTGCGTGCCGGATCATCCCGTCGAGGTTCGGATTGAACGCGTGCTCAACGAGATCCCCGAAAATGCGTTTTTAAGCCTGAAGCAGGGAGAGGTTGTGCTCTTCTGCGACCATTACAACGACGCGCCCCGGCCGCTCCAAGCCGGCAAAACGTATCTGACGTGCATCCGGTTAAACGGCACCTTCGATCCGCAGGACATATACGCGCCGATGGAATACTCGCCGCCGACCGTAAAGCTGGCTTTTTCCACCCAATACCGCCCGGACGGAACGCTTGCGGAGGATAAGCTCTCCCTCCCCGCCATCCAGGAGGTGACCGACGGATTTTATGAAACACAGGCGGGACGGCTTTGGCTGGCATATGCCGAAGCGCTGTTTGCCGCTTACAGGACGGTGCCGGTGCTGCCTACGGCCGCGACGCACCTGCTGCTGCCCTTTTATAACGAAACGGCTTACATTGCCGAGGGCGAGGATATCAGTCCCGAGGAGTATGAAAGCGGGGCGCGGGTATGCCTCGTATCCGCAAATTTCGCGAAAATGAACGGCTTATCGCCGGGAGACGCGCTGCGTCTGCCGCTTTACTATGCCGACTATGAAAACGCGCCAAACGTCATGTTTCCAGAACCCGACCATACGTCTGCGGTCGGAGGCGTCTTCTCCTGGGGCACCGGCGCGCCTTTGAACATCGACGGCGAGCCGTATGCCGTTTTTTCCGACCACGCGTATGTCATCAAGGGCATTTATTCAAACATGCCCGGGAGGGACGCCGCATACGCCATGGGCGCCAATACCGTCGTGATCCCGGCGGCGTCGGTGCGGGAGTCCGACGCGGACAACATCCTCGCTTACGGCCCCATGCAGGACACGACCACGACGTTTCAAATCCCCAACGGCTCCATTGAGAGCTTTATGGAGCGGTGGCTGTCGCAGGGAAACGACGAGCTGGAGTTTACGTTTTACGACCGCGGCTATACGCAGCTCCAGCGCGGGCTGGAGAACATGAAGCGGATCTCCCTGCTTTTTATGGCGATCGGCGCGGTCCTGTCGCTGGCGCTTGTGTTTTTCTTCTGCCACGTGTTCGTCTCGAAAAATAAGATGCGCACCGCCGTCGAGCGCATGCTCGGGTATACGAAAAAGCAGTGCGCCGTATCCTTGCTGTCGGGCTTCCTGCTGGCCGCCGCCATAGCGATCTCGGCCGGGTGCGCCGCCGGTATTGTTGCGGAAGGCAGGATCACGGCCGGGCTGACGTCGCAGACGTATTATGACACCAGCTTTACGGTCGGCCCGATGGGGCGCGACGGCGCGGACCTTGAGGAAACCGCCGTATCCGCGCTGTATTCCCCCGCGGCGGGGCTTGCGCTTTTGCTTGTAACCGGTTTGATCTCCGCCGTTTTTCTGCGCGGCAATGTCAGCGAAGAGCCGCTGAAGCTGCTGGGCGGGAGAAAGGAGTAAGGCTGAGTCAATCAGGCGGGGGAACAAATTCGGAATTTATGAGGCCGAAGGCTTTTTCGGCATGCTAGATAAACAGTGACATAAGACGCTGACTTTTACTTAATTCAATTTTTTTCGTAATATTCTCTCTTGACATTCCGGTTTAACGGTGTTAGACTGCTTTCGAGGTCTAACGACATTAAACCACGGAGGTGATCCTATGGAAGACTATAAACTGGGCGTCATGGAGACAAAATTCGCCGAGCTGATATGGACGAGCGAGCCCATATCGTCCGGCGAGCTGGTGAAGCTCTGCGAAAAGGAGCTGACCTGGAAGAAATCGACGACGTACACGATGCTGCGCAGGCTCTGCGACCGGGGCATATTCCAAAACAGGGACGGCACCGTCACGTCCGTCATGAGCAGGCGGGAATTTGCCGCCCTGCAAAGCGAACGGTTTGTCGACGAGACGTTCGACGGCTCGCTCCCGGAATTTCTGGCGGCGTTCACCCTGAGAAAAAAGCTGTCGGAAAGCGAGATCGACGAGCTTCTGCGGCTCATCGGCGGGAAGCGGGGTGAAGCGTGATGCGGATACATGCGCTGCTGCCTCAGCTCCTCAGCATGAGCCTTACGGCGGGCATCGTCATCGTTTTGGTGCTGCTGGCCCGCCTGCCGCTGAAAAAAGCGCCGAAGGTGTTCTCGTACGCCTTGTGGGCCGTCGTTTTGTTCCGGCTCGTCTGCCCCGTGTCCTTTTCCTCGCAGTTTTCGCTGGTCGGCCTGCTGCACGCGCCCTCCGCGGGCGGCGGCATCCGCTACATCCCCGCGGATATCGTCCGCGCGCTATTCCCGCAGGCGAGTGCGCCGCTGCCGGGTGTCGGCGACTTCATAAACGGCCTTCTGCCGCAAGGCGCCGGTCAGCTTGCCGCCGAGCAGCCGGTATGGCCGGCGGCCGCGACGCTGCTGTGGCTGTCGGGCGTCGCCGCGATGCTCCTGTACAGCGCCGCGTCGCTGATGCGCCTGCGCCGGAAGCTGGTCGGCGCGGTGCGCCTGCGCGGCAACATCTATCTTGCAGACCATATCGCCTCCCCCTTCGTCATCGGACTGCTGCGCCCCAAAATCTATCTGCCCTCAACGCTGCCGGAGGAGGAACGGGGCTATGTCATAGCGCACGAGCAGACGCATATCCGAAGGCTCGACCACATCGTCAAGCTGCTCGCCTTCCTCGCGCTGGCCGTGCATTGGTTCAATCCGCTCGTGTGGGCGGCGTTTGTGTGCGCCGTTCAGGACATGGAGATGTCCTGCGACGAGCGCGTGCTCAAACAGCTGGGCGGCGGGATCCGGGGCGCGTACGGAGCGTCGCTTCTCCGCCTGGCAACAGGCCGGCGCATCCTCAGCGGCAGTCCGCTCGCGTTCAGCGAGGGAAACATCAAGGGGCGCATTAAAAATGTCATGAACTTTAAAAAGCCCGCCGCGTGGATCATCGTCGTTTTGGTCCTGCTGGTCGCCGCCCTGAGCATCGGGCTGGCGGCCAACAAGTCAGGCGGCGAGAAGGACTTGACGGACAAAAGCGTCACGGTGGTGGCGGATGTGGATGAGACGCAGTCGGAGACCCAGGCGCGGGCCCTGCAGGAGGATATTGAGCAAATCCGCAATGTGGAATCCGCCGTTTTCGAGACCCGGGAAGAGGCTTTTGAGAATTATGTGGCCAAATCCGGGGACAAGTCCCTGTTCGAGGGTCTCGACTCGAGCATTTTACGTCACAGATACTACGTCTATTCGTACGATATCACCCTGGCCGAGCAGACGGCAAAGGAAATTGCGGACATAGCCGGCGTCGGCAAGGTCACTCTGGCTGAATACAGGGTGCAAACCGTCTATGATTGACGGAACGTAAAAAAATGCGAAGGGCCGACGATATGAGCGATTGGAGAGCATAGACGCGGATACGCAACGCCCCGCCGGACGGCTGCCGTCCGGCGGGGTTTCGCGCTTTTTCGCGGCCCGCGTCCGGCAACCGGAGGACGGTCACGCGGCGGGAAAAGTCTCCACTATAGCACCAGGGTTTACCGGGATGGTATAATACGGCGACGGAGGTGAGAGCCCATGAACACATATCACACGGCCGAGGTCGCGCGGCGCATCGGCGTCCACCCCAACACCGTGCGGCTTTACGCGGCGCTCGGCCTGATCCCCGAACCGGAGCGCGGGCCGAACGGTTACCGGGTTTTCACGGACGTGCATCTGGAGCAGTTTAAACTGGCGAGGACCGCTTTCAAGGTCGAGGTGCTCCAGAACGGCCTGAGAAAACAGGCGGTCGGGATCGTCAAAACCTCGGCCGCCGGCGATTACGACGGGGCGGCCCGGCTGACGCGGCGCTACCTGCATCAGATCCAAACGGAGCAGAGAAACGCCGAGGAGGCCGTTTCGATCGCGGAAAAGCTGCTGTCCGGCGAAGGCCGGGAGACAAACGGCGCCGTCCTGACCCGAAAAGAGACGGCCGACAGCCTGGGCATCACGATCGACACCCTGAGAAACTGGGAGCTCAACGGCCTGCTCACCGTCAGGCGCAGGCAAAACGGCTACCGCGTCTATACGGACGCGGACATCAGGCGGCTGAAAATCATACGCTCTCTGCGCTGCGCCAATTACTCCCTCACGGCGATCCTGCGGCTTCTGAACGCCCTGTCCGGCGACCCGGGGGCCGACATACGGGCGGTCATCGACACGCCCGGCGATCAGGAGGACATCATCTCCGCCTGCGACAAGCTGCTCACCTCGCTGCGGCGCGCCGGGCAAAACGCCGGGTCGATGCTGCGGCGTCTCGGGAAAATGAAAAAAATGTTCCCGGCAAACCCTACACTTTAACACCGGACCTTGTTTTCGCGCTATGCTTTCGTCAGAACAAAGGAGGTATAACGCATGGAAACAACAATCGAGGC
The DNA here is from genome assembly GCA_964391385.1 of uncultured Papillibacter sp. GTDB lineage: Bacteria > Bacillota > Clostridia > Oscillospirales > Oscillospiraceae > Sporobacter. Next base: position 1,579 of record CAYMLM010000092.1, on the reverse strand, counting down.
GGTCGAGCTCTGCAAATCCTACGGCGGCGTCAGGGCGATTGAAAACGTCAGCCTGCGCGTCGGACGGGGCGAGGTCTTCGGCCTGCTGGGCGCGAACGGCGCGGGCAAGAGCACGGCCGTCGAGTGCATCCTTGGCACCCGGCTGCAGGACAGCGGGACGGCGGCCATCCTGGGCATGGACCCGCGAAAGGACCGCAAAAGCCTGTTCGAGCGGGTGGGCGTACAGTTCCAGGAGTCGAGCTGTCAGGAAAAAATCAGGGTGGCTGAGCTGTGCGCGGTCACGGCGTCCCTGTACAGGACGGCGCGGGACTGGGGCGGCCTGCTGAAGCAGTTCGGACTGGCGGACAAATGGAAAAGCCCCGTCGGCGAGCTTTCGGGCGGCCAGAAGCAGCGGCTTTTCATCGTCCTGGCATTGATCCCGGACCCGGAGGCCGTTTTCCTGGACGAGCTGACGACGGGACTCGACGCGCGGGCGCGCCGCGAGGTCTGGAAAAGCCTCGCGGAAATGAAAGCAAAGGGCCTGACCATTCTGCTGACCTCGCACTTCATGGACGAGGTGGAGGCGCTGTGCGACAGGATAATGATCCTCAAAAGGGGGAAAAGCGTTTTTTGCGGCACGGTCCGGGAGGCGGTCGCGGCGAGCCCGCGCGGAACGTTCGAGGAGGCGTACCTGTGGTTTACGGACGAGGAGGCGGAAATAAATGAGGGCTTTTAAGACGCTGCTCGCGACGGAGATCAGGCTGTCCCTTCGGGGGATGGATATGCTGATCTTCGCCGTGTGCATGCCCGTCGTCGTCCTGGTCATATTGGGCGCGGTCTTCGGGAGCAGGCCGGCTTACGACGGCGCGGACTACACGTTTTTTGAGCAGTCCTTCGCGGCCGTGGCGTCGATCGCCGTCTGCGCGGGCGGGGTGATGGGCTTTCCGCTTGTTATCGCCGACTACCGAAGCAAAAAGATCCTCAAGCGGTTTAAGGTGACGCCGACAAGCCCAGCGCTCATTCTGGGGGTGCACTCCGTCGTTTACGCGCTGTACGCGGCCGTTTCGCTCGTTCTGGTTTATCTGGCCGCGACGCTCTTCTTCGGTTACAGGATGCACGGCCCGGTCCCGCTCTTCCTGGGCGCGTACCTGCTGGTCCTGCTGTCGATGTTCAGCATCGGGCTGCTGGTGGGCGGGCTGGCCCCGAACATGAAAACGGCGGGCCTACTGGCCAGCGTGCTGTACTTCCCCATGCTCATTTTTTCGGGCGCGACCCTGCCGTACGAGGTCATGCCCGCGGCGCTTCAAAAAGCGGCCGACTTTTTGCCCCTGACGCAGGGCATCAAGCTGATGAAGGCCGCTTCGCTGGGGCTGCCGGCGGACGGCGCGCTGATACCCCTGATCGTGACGGCGGCGCTCGCGCTGCTGTGCGCGGGGCTGGCGCTGCGATTTTTCAAGTGGGAATGACCCGGTCAAAAAAGGGACGGTTCTTATGGCGCAGGCCATGAGAACCGTCCCTCAGTCTGTAGACAAAGCCGCACCCGCAGCTTTGTCTACAAGAAGCTTGCATGACGGCTGCTCAGCCGCAGCCGTCATGAGAA
>CAYMLM010000091.1:0-10510 GCA_964391385.1 uncultured Papillibacter sp. | reverse complement strand
GAGATAATGAGCGGTGACTGGAGTTCAGACGTGTGCTCTTCCCGATCTGGCATGAGCTATCCGCCCCCGGCTCCCGGACCTTCGCCCGGAGCCCAGAGAAAGCCGAAGACTGGGCTGATCATTGCCCTTATCGTGCTGGGCATCGTCTTGTTCGGCACGCCGATCCTCATCCTGACCAGCCTCGACAGCCTCAAAGGCGGCGGCAATCCGGGGTCCAGCAGCGGCCCCGTCCTGGCCGACGGCGAAGACGACGAACCGAACGCCACGTCCGAGCCTTCGTCAGAACCTACGGCCAACGCCAGTCCCGCCGTGACGGGCACGGCGGACGACGGCTTCAGGTACAACTACACGCAGATCCTCGGCGACGGCGAGGACGTCGTCACCGTCATGATTTATATCTGCGGGGCGGATCTGGAGTCCATGTACGGATGCGGCACGCTGGATATCAACGAGATACTGGAATCGGATATCGGAAGCAACGTCAACGTGATCATAGAAACAGGCGGCTGCACCAACTGGGACGCGCCGTACATATCGGACGGCGAGGTGCAGCGCTGGGCCGTCGAGGACGGCGAGCTCGTTTTGCTGGAGGACCTCGGCGAGGCGAGCATGCTGGACACAACCGAGCTCGTCGATTTCATAAACTATTCGGCTGAGAATTATCCGGCCAACCGTTACGGACTCATATTCTGGGACCACGGCGGGGGTTCGCTGTACGGCTACGGATTCGACGAGATGAATCCGGACAGCGTCCTGTACATAAATGAAATTGCCAGGGCGATGAAAGCGACCGGCCTGAAGTTTGATTTCGTCGGTTTCGACGCCTGCCTCATGGGTACGATCGAAACGGCCTATATGCTCGAACCGTACGCCGATTACATGATCGCCTCGGAGGAGACGGAACCGGCCTACGGCTGGGACTATACGCCGTGGCTTGACGCGCTGGGAGAAAACCCGTCCATCGACACCGTGGAGCTGGGCGAGATCATCGTCGACTCGTTTATTGAGCACAACGCGCCCATGCCGGGGGAACAGGGTCAGGACACAACGCTGTCAATCGTTGCGCTGCGCGAGATGCCGTATGTCTACGAGGTGCTGTGCGAGTATATGTCGAGCGCGACCGAGGCGCTGTACAACGAGGAGTTCAAAATGATCTCCGCGGCCGTCGCAAATACGAAAGCGTTTGCCGCGGGTTATGGTTACGATCTGATCGACATCATAGATTTTGCGGAGTGCTCCGGCCTGGAGGGGAAAGACGAGCTGCAGACGGCAGTGGACAGCGCGGTCAAATACTCCAACAGCAGTCTCGGGCGCGGCGCGTACGGGCTCTCGCTGTACTTCCCGTATACGGACCTGTCGGTTTACGGCTACGCAAAGGATATGTTCACCGAGTTCGGGTTCACCGGCCCGTTTGACTTCTACGACACTTTTGTCAATATCCTCGCCGGCGGCCAGAGCAACGACACGGCCCGCTCGCTGAAGGAGAACATGACGGGCGTGGAGGAAGCCGAGACCGATTACTCGAGCTACGACTGGTACGACGACAGCACCGTGGACAGCTATGACTATGAGGCTATCGACTACACGGAGCTAGAGATATACTGGGACGATGTAAACGGGTACTGGTACCTGCCGCTGTCGGAAGAGGACTGGAGCCTTATAACGGCCGTTGAAATGCAGATCCTGCTGGACGACGGGGAAGGCTATATCGACCTTGGCAGCGACCAGTATTTCGAGGTGGACGATTACGGCAACCTGCTTTTAAACTACGGCGCGGACAACACGTGGGTCGCGATCGGCGGCCAGGTCGTCTGCTATTATGCCGAGGAGATCATCGCTCTGGAAAACGACAGCATCTTTATCGGGTATGTCCCGGCGATGCTCAACGGCACGACGTATATCGAGATCATACTCGAATGGGACGGCGTTTACGCCGAAGGCTACATCGCCGGGTACCGGACGCTTGACAGCTATTCGGAGTTCGGAGGGGCGGGGACGCTCGGCAAGGGCCTGTACCAGTTTGAGCCGGGCGACACGGTCGACTTCATCTGCGACTATTACACATACGACGGGGCTTACGACGCCAGCTACTATTTCGGCGACACGCTGGTCATCGGCGATACGCTCCCCGCCGTGACATACGAGGATGTGGGGGATGCGCCGGTGCTCGAATGCTACATGCTGGTCGACATCTACCAGAATTATGCCTGGACGCAGAGCGTCGAATTCAGCTACTGAGCCGGACGGAAAAGACCGTACAGAACAGCAGTCAATTAAAAAAACCGAATCAGCCGCGGGAATTCCCGCGGCTGACTTGCCGCAGGCGGGCGGACGCGGATACAAATCCGAAATGAATCACAACGGCTGACGCGGTGTAAAGCCGAGAGATGCTTTACAAGGTTGCGGCGGGATTTAACAAAATTGCGGCATGTTTTAACAAAATTGCGGCATGATTTGACAAAGTTGAAGCATGATTAACAAATCTGACAAGGCATAACAATAGATTTTCTTGACAAAATACGAGCTTTTTTATATCCTATTATAATAAAAAGAGTTGAAGGGTAGTTGGACCGATAAAACCAATGGAAGCAAATAAGCGTGCGGCTGCGAGTTTTTACAAATTCAAACGCGCCGCGCGCCGGATGTGTTTCACAGGCAATTTGTGACTTCGCGGGACAGCAAACCAGGAAGCTTTCATACAGCCGACAGTTTTTATCACTGTGTCTCTGCCGGCGTCAAATCGAGCCGGCGGCGCCCGGGAGCGCCGCGGCAGGAATAAACCAGCGTCTTTAGATGAAAGGCTGCAAAATCCGGCTTAAGTATCCGTACGCCGACATCGTCAGTAAAGAAGGGATGCTCAATGCGAATTTTGATTGGAATCGACGACACCGACAACATCGACAGCGCCGGAACCGGAGATGCCCTTGAAAACCTCATCGCGGCGCTGCATAGCAAACATCTCGGTTCGTGCGGTTTCATCACGCGCCACCAGCTGCATATCCATGAGGATATACCCTACACGACGCACAACAGCGCGATGTGCTGTGAAGCGGAGATTGAAAACCTGTACGACACGATAGATTTCTGCCGGTCGTGCATGGACGTGATATGCGCCCAAGGGTCCGATCCCGGTCTGTGCATCGTCGATCTGGACAGGCTCCGGTATAAAAAGAGACTCATCCGGTTCGGCCGGACCGCAAAAGCGATGATACTTAAAAAACGCGACGCGATGGACGTGGCGGATCTGCACAGGCAGGCGGTCTATTTGTCCGAACACGGCGGCACGGGAAACGGCGTCATCGGCGCGCTGGCCTGCTGCGGTCTCAGGCTGTCCGGACATGACGGAAAGGTCAAGGGCAAGCTGTTTCCGCCGGGCGGGAAGCAGGTTCTGACCGTCGGCGAGCTGTGCCGGACGTTTTCTCTGGTGTCGGCTATGGATACTCAGCAGCGGCGGATCGACCCGTCGGACAGCGTACGGTTCTGCTCCCCGACGAAGGCTGTTTACTGGGATCACGCCGCCGCCATATATCTTACGCGGGAGAAAAACGGGGAGGCGACCTGGCGCGTATACAGCATACAGGAACTGAAAGGGATTGTGGACTGAATGCGATACGTCATACGGGAAAAGAGCAAATTTTTATACGGGGAATATGACGCCGAGCGGGCCCTGTCCGCCGCAAAAAACTGCACGTTCTTTTCGGAGGACAGCGAGGAGGAATGCGTCAGCGACATAGCCCTGAGCTGTTTCAACTGCCGTTACCGACGGTGGACACAGGAGAGCTTCATCTGCCTGAAAGGTGTTATTGACGCATAGAAAAGGACGCGCCCCCGCAAGACCGGGAACCGCGTCCCGGCCGCTTGACAGTCTGTCGCCTCTTCCATCCGGCAGTTGCCTGTGATAGACTACGAGACATTCCGGAAGAGGTACTCAATACGATGATCATTTATCTCGTCAGACACGGCGAAACGGATTGGAACAGACAGAACAGGCTGCAGGGCAAAGAGGATATTGAGCTCAACGAAAACGGTATCAGGCAGTCGGCTGAATGTGCCGGGGTTTTTGCAGGCGTTCCAATCGACTGCATCCTGACCAGTCCGCTCAAGCGTGCCGGGAAAACGGCGCAAATCATCGCCGAGAAGCTCGGGATCGCCTCCGTGATCGTCGAGGAGGGCTTGACGGAAAGGGATTTCGGGAGGCTGTCCGGCCTGACGCCTGAGGAGCGGCAGGTGCTCCTGGACGCAAGGACGGAGCTCCGCGCCCAGCCGCTCGATGATGTGATCAAGCAGTTTACGGGCGTTTTGGACCGGTACGTCAGCCGGAGAGAATACCGGAATATCGTGGCCGTCTCCCATGGGGCGTCCATCAACGCCGTCCTGTCGCATCTGTCGGGCGGGAAGTTCGGCACGGGGTTGACGGTCCTGAAAAACGCGTGCATCAGCAAGCTCGGCTGCGACGGCGGGCGCATGGACGTTGTCTTTTATAATCTGTCGCCCGACGAGTTTTCCACGGGCTCCCGGAAGCTTTAACCGTTTAAGCGCCCGGAGCACATGCGGGTGGTCCGGACAAAAATTGAGGCGGCGCGGGGGAGACCCATGCGCCGCCTTTTTTATTTCAGCAGGAGATACCCGCGCGCGCACCGGAAGCCGAAAGGTGGAGGATTCCGACGCACAATTTGTGTTATACAGCCCTCCTGTATACACAACATATTGTTGCTTTTTGTTGAAATCACTTGAAAATACGCGCAAACGATGGTACAATGAACTATGTATGTTTACCAAATATTGCTTGGGTGGTATTGACAATTCGGAGCGAAGCAATGAAAAAGCTTATCTTTCTTGAGGCCGACGACGGGTATCCCGGCATACGAATGAGCAGAATGCTCCAAACGGCAACGCCTGAAAAAAGGGAGAAGCTCGGGCGGTACCGTTTTGATATCGACAGGAAAATCCGCCTTTACGCGGACATACTTCTCAGGCTCCTGCTTTCGGAGACAACCGGGATTGGCTTCGAAGATATCGCCATCGAAACCGGAAAAACGGGCAAGCCGTACCTGGCCGGCCCCCCGCGCCTCGGCTTCAGCGTATCGCATACCAGAAACGCCGTTGCCGTAGCGCTTTCGGACGGACCGGTCGGCGTGGATGTCGAAAAAGTCGGACAGGCAGATCCGGAGCTCGCGCGCGACATTTTTTCGGAGAATGAGCTGTCGTGGCTGAATTCGGAGAAAGCGGGCAGGGATCGCCGTTTTTTTGAGCTGTGGACAAAAAAGGAAGCCCTGCTTAAGCGCGACGGAAACGGTTTGCCCGAAAATCTCAGGACGGTCGATGTGACGGTATCTGCGGCTCCGAAGCTGCTGTCTGCGCTGTATATGGGCGAATATGTCGTTTCAGTCTGTTCCGCCGTCAGGTTTTCCGAACGAGATGTATTATGGCTCGCCGAGGCGGAGCTTTATGATATGTGGCGGCACCGCGTCGCGGATTCCGACTTTTACGGAGAATGCTTATGAAAACTCTTTACCCGCTGTCAGAGTCACAAAAATCCATATGGTATCTGGAAAAGGCCCATCCCGGAACAAGCATCAATATCGTAGCGGCGAACCTTCGTATTCAGAGCGAAGTGGATTACGGCGCGCTGGAAAAGTCGCTCAACATTTTCGTTAAGAAAAACGATTCGATGAGGCTGCGCATTGTCGAGGAAGACGGCGATGTGTACCAGTATGTGACGGAATACAAAGAGTTTAAGATCGACTTTTTCGACTTCAGCCAGGAAGGCGGGCTCAATAAGCTTTTTGCCTGGGATGAGGAGACGACGCGGAAACCGTTTGACATTGACGACAACCAGCTGTTTTACTGCGCCGTCTATAAGATAAGCGAGGAAGAGGGCGGCGCATATATGAAGATGCATCACCTGATTTCCGATGCGTGGACAATGGGCCTTCTGGCCAGGCAGCTTGTCGACGTGTACTCGGCCGTTAAAAATGGCCGGAGCATAGAGGAGACGCCGCATCCGTCCTATACAGACCATATTCTCAAGGAAGAGGAATATGAGAAATCCGAGAGGTTTTTAAAGGACAAAGCTTACTGGGAGAAGAAATTTGAAACGCTGCCCGAAATGACGGCGCTCAAGCAAAAGGGTTCGGGCGCGAATTGCATCCGCGCAAAGAGAAAGACCCTGATCACACCGGCAAAATTCTCGAAAAAGCTCAGGCAGTTCTCCAGGGAGAACAATCTATCCGTTTTTACGCTTTTCATGGCTGCGCTGGCAATCTATATCAACCGCGTAACGGATATCGAGGATATGGTCCTGGGGACCACGATCCTCAACCGAGTCAACTTTAAAGACAAACAAACGACCGGGATGTTTGTCAGCGTAGCCGCGCCCGTCCGCGTCATCATGGACGACGCCATGGATTTTAAGACATTTGCAGGCCTGATGCTGAAGGAAAGCACGGATGTCTTAAAGCATCAGAAATACCCATACAACTATCTGATCCGCGAACTGAAGAAAAAACACAAATTCACAGACAGGCTGTTTGACATTGTCCTCAGCTATCAGAACGCCAAGTTCAACAAGCATGAATCGGATGTGGATTACGTCGCCAAATGGCTCTTTTCGGGCTACCAGATCGAGTCTCTCGTCATCAGCATCAACGACCGCGAGGACGAAGGAAACCTCATCATCGACTATGATTTTCTCACGGACGTCTATTCGGTCAAGGAGATCGAGTTTATCCACCAGCACATTTTGAGGCTTTTATGGCACGCGCTCGACAACCCGTCCAGACGCATCTCGGCGCTCGAGATGATCTCTGAGAGGGAAAAGCGCGCGCTCCTCCATGATTTCAACGACACGGCGGCGGATTACCCGAAGGACAAGACCATTCATCAGCTTTTCGAGGAACAGGCTGAAAGGACGCCCAATCAGGCCGCGCTTGTCTTCGATGACAAAACCATGACCTACAGGCAGCTGGGCGAGCGCGCCAATCGGCTGGCCCGCACGCTGCGGGACCGCGGCGTCGGGCCGGACGACGTGGTGGGCCTGATCGTCGACCGGTCGTTTGAGATGATCATCGCGATGCTGGCCGTCCTTAAATCAGGCGGGGCCTATATGCCGATCGTCCCGGACTATCCGGCAGACCGCAAGGCCTATATGCTGGAAAACAGCGGCGCGAAGCTTTTGCTGACGAAAAGGGCCTTTTCCTGCGATCTGACATATGACGTGCCGGTCGTCCATATCGACGACGAGACCGCATATGCAGCCGACGGATCGAACCCCGAGCCCGTAAACAAGCCTTCCGATCTGGCGTATATCATTTACACCTCGGGCTCGACGGGACGGCCAAAGGGCGTCATGGCCGAGCACAGAAACGTTGTCGGTCTCTTCTTTAACGACAGGTTCGGGTTTGATTTCAACGCGTCGGACACTTTTACGCTTTACCACTCTTACTGCTTCGATATGGCCTTATGGGAGGCGTACGGCGCGCTGTTGTTCGGCGGAAAGCTAATCATCGTAAGGCCCGAGGTCGCAACGGACCTGCAGGCTTTTTTGCGGCTTCTGAAAAAAGAGAAGGTCACGGTTTTGACTCAGACGCCGCGCGCCATGTACAGTCTGATCGATCTGGAGATGCAGTCGGAGGATGCGGCGCTGAGCCTGCGGCATATCTGTCTGGGGGGCGATGCGCTCAACCCGTCCCACCTGAAGCCGCTCAAGGAGAAATATCCCGCCGCGGCATTTCACAATTTGTACGGGCCGACCGAAACGACCATGTATGTGACGCATAAACACATCGAACGGCCTGAGGATTTTGAAACCGACACCAGCAATATCGGACTGGTCAACCCGATGACAAAAGCGTTCATAACCGACCGGAATCTGAATCTTGTCCCGATCGGGATTACCGGAGAACTCTGCATTTCAGGCAACTGCGTCAGCCGCGGGTATATAAACAACAGGGAGCTCACCTCGGAGCGGTTTGTTCAAAACCCATTTGTTCCCGGCGAGCTCATGTACAAAACGGGCGACCTTGTCCGGATCATGCCGAAAGGAGAGCTGATCTATTTCGGGAGAGCCGACAGCCAGATAAAGCTGCGCGGCTACAGGATCGAACTGGGTGAAATCGAACATGTGATCATAAGCAACACCGCGGCCGACGAGGTTTTGGCAGCCGTTCATACCGCGGCAACAGGCGATAAAAGCATTTGCGTCTATTACAAATCAAAGACCGTACTGACGGCGGAAGAGATCAAAAAGGCGATTTCCGAGAAGTTGCCGGCGTATATGATTCCGTCCTTCTATGTCCAGATGGAAAGCTTTCCAATGAACACAAACGGCAAAATCGATAAAACAGCGCTGCCGGAGCCCGGAAAAGAGCCCGAAACCGACAATACGGAAATGCCTTGCAACGCGGTCGAAACCAAGCTGGTCGACATTTGGAAACACGTGCTCGGGATACAAAATATTGGCGTTTTGGACAGCTTTTTTTACATCGGCGGGGATTCGCTCAACGCGCTGAAGGTCTGCGCCCTCGTCACCAAAAACCTGAAGGTCGAGCTGTCGCCCCGGGATTTATTCAGGCATCAGACGATTCGTGAGCTTGGCGCGCACATCGCCGGCCTGGCAAAAACGGAATATCAGCCGATCCCGTCCGTTGAAAAAGCCCCGCACTACGCCGTGTCGTCGGCGCAAAAGCGCCAGTTTATCCTCAACAGGATAGACGGCGGCGTCAGTTATAACCAGCCCGGCGGCCTTCGGATCGACGGCGAAATCGATGCTGAAAAGCTCAGCTCGGCTTTCGCCGAGTTGATTAAAAGACACGAATCGCTGCGCACGAGCTTTGAATTGCGGGATGGGGAGCCGGTTCAGATCGTCAGCGATTCGGTGGAGTTCACGCTGGAACGCCAAACGGCCGGCGAAGAAGAGCTGGAGGAATGTATGGCCGCGTTTGTGCGCCCGTTCGACCTCGGCCGCGCGCCGCTCCTGCGGGTTAAGCTCATAAGCTTCTCGCCGTCAAAGCATGTCCTGCTGTTTGATATGCATCACATCATTTCGGACGGCGCGTCCATCAACATAATGGTCAGTGAGTTCGTCAGGCTCTACGGCGGCGACAGCCTGCCTGAGCTCGCGGTGCAGTATAAGGATTATGCCGCGTGGCACAACAACCTGCTGCAGTCTGAAAAGATGCTGCGGCAGCAGGCTTTCTGGCTGGAGCAGTTTTCAGGGGAAATACCTGTGCTCAACCTGCCGACGGATTTTCCGCGCCCGCCTGTTCAGAGCTTTAAAGGCAGCCGGCGGTTCTTTACGATGGACGAGGGACTGACGGGACAGATGAAGGCGCTGGCCGCCAAAACGGGAACGACGCTGTTTATGCTGCTGTTTTCGGCCTACAACGTTTTGCTGTCCAGATATACAGGGCAGGAGGATATCGTCGTCGGGACGCCGGTGGAGGGGCGGCGGCACGACGACCTTCGCCCGCTCATCGGCATGTTCGTGGGCACGCTGGCCGTCAGGAGCCGTCCTGCCGGCGACAAGCCGTTTGAGGCTTTTCTGGAGGAGGTCAAGCTCAACCTCTTAGAGGCGTACGAGAACCAGGATTACCCGCTTGAAAGACTGCTGGAAAAAACGGCAATCCGGCGCGAGGCCAGCCGGAATCCGCTTTTTGACACGATGTTTGTGCTGCAGAATACGGATTTATCGGCGCTGTCCGAGGCCGGTTTCGACGCGGAGTTCTTCGAATACGACAATAATACGGCCAAATTTGATCTGACGGTCGAAGCCCTCGAGCGGGGCGGGACGATCGAGCTGATCATTGAATACTGCACGGATTTATTCGAAGAGGACACCATCAGGCGTTTCGAGGGCCATTTTAAGAACATCCTGGCCGACATCGCAGCGAACCCGTCAAAAAGGCTCCGGGATATCGAGCTCCTGTCGGAGAGGGAACGCCGGCAGCTGCTGGTCGAATTCAACGACACGGCGGCGGATTACCCGCGGGACAAGACCATCCATCAGATTTTTGAGGAGCAGGCTGAAAAAACCCCGGACAAAACCGCGCTTGTCCTGACGGGCGAAACCATGACCTACAGACAGCTCAACGAGAGAGCCAACCGGCTGGCCCGCCGGCTTCGGGACAGCGGCATTGGACCGGACGACGTGGTTGGCCTGATTGTGGACCGCTCGTTTGAGATGATCGTCTCCATTTTCGCGGTTTTGAAGGCGGGCGGGGCCTATATGCCGATCGACCCGGACTATCCGTCGGAGCGTATCGGCTACATGCTCGACAACAGCGGCGCAAAAATCCTGCTGACAAAACGGGCCCTTTTAAAAGGAGCTCAATATGGCGTGCCCGTCATCGAGCTTGAGGATCCGTCCTGCTGGCTGTCCGGTTCCTCCAACCCGGACAGCGTCAGCAAACCGACCGACCTGGCGTATATCATTTATACATCCGGCTCGACGGGCCGCCCAAAGGGCGTCATGATCGAGCACAGGAATCTGGTGGGCTTGTTGTTTAACGAC
>CAYMLM010000090.1:0-10628 GCA_964391385.1 uncultured Papillibacter sp. | reverse complement strand
AGATGGAATCTCGTGACTGGAGTTCAGACGTGTGCTCTTCCGATCTGGTTTAAGCTGCGCATGGGCTCCTGAAAAATCATGGCGACTTCCTTGCCCCGCACGCGCTTCATCTGCTTCTCCGAAAGCCGCATGATATCCAGGCCGTCCAGCATGACCTCGCCCTCGATGACGGCCGGGGGCGATTTGACGAGCCGCATGACGCTTGAAAACGTCACGCTTTTCCCGCAGCCGGATTCGCCGACGACGCCCAAGGATTCACCCTTGCCGAGCGTCAGGCTGATGCCGTTGACCGCCCGTATGATTTCTCCGTCCACCGGGAAGCTGACGCGCAGATCCCTGATCTCGAGGAGGTTTCGCTGTTCATCCATCGTATGCATACCTCCTCATTTTTTGGCCGCCGTGCGGATTTTCGGGTCGAGATGGTCGCGCAGGCCGTCGCCCAGCAGGTTGAAGCCCAGGATGGTCAGGGCGATGAACGCGCCGGAAAAGGCCGTCGTCCAGGGGTAGGTGAACATATAGGTCTTGCCGTCGTTGACGATGAGGCCCCAGGACGGCGTGGGCTGGGGGATGCCGAAGCCCAGAAAGCCCAGGGAGGATTCGGCGAGGATGGCCCCGCCGATGGCCGACGACAGGATGACGAGGATATGCGGCAGCACGTTGGGAAGCACGTGGCGGAGGATGATGCGAAGGCGCCCGCCGCCCATCGACCGCGCCGCCAGAACATAGCTGCGCTCGCTGATCGACATCGTTGTCGCCCGCGCAATGCGGTAGAACATGGGGATGCACGGGACGCCGATCGCAAAGAACATCGTTTTCAGCGACGGGCCAAGCGCCACGCCGATGATGAGGGCCAGAAGCAGCATCGGAAACGCCATCAGGATGTCGTTGATCCGGTCGAGGACAAAGTCGAGCGTGCCTCTGACATAACCGGACAGCGTGCCCAGCAGGGTCCCGCACACGAGCGCCACGGCCGCCGCGCCGACGGCGACCGTCAGCGAAACGCGGCCGCCGTAGACAATGCGCGTCCACACGTCGCGGCCGTACGCGTCGGTGCCCATGATGTGCTGGGCGCTCGGGGCGAGCTGTTTGTTGGGCAAGTCCACCGAGCTGTAATCATAGGGGGTCAGAAGCGGCGCGAGAAGGACAAGGAGCACCATGACCAGGATGATCCCGCCGCCGATGACGATGAATTTATTCCGCAGAATCGTTTTCATATCAGACCACCGCCTCTTTCACGATGCCCGCGCGGTGGCAGGCGACCCAGTGGCCGCTGCCGACGTCCCGCAGCGAGGGCGCCTCCCGGGAGCACTGCTCCGTGGCATACCTGCACCGGGGATGAAACACGCAGCCGCCCGGCGGATGGATCAGGCTCGGCACGCCCGAGCGCAGGATATCCCGTTTTTTCGCGGACGTCGGATCCGGGTCGGGCACAGCCGACAGCAGCGCCGCCGTATAGGGGTGCTGCAGGTTGCCGAACAGCTCCTCCGTATCCGCCAGCTCCACAAGGCTGCCGAAATACATGACGCCGATGCGGTCGGAGACGAATTTGACGACCGAGAGGTTGTGGGAGATAAAAAGATAGGTCAGCCCGAACTGATCCTTCAGGTCCAGCAGCAGGTTGAGTATCTGCGCCTGAATCGAGACGTCAAGAGACGCGACGGCCTCGTCGCAGACCATGAATTTGGGCGACAGGGCCAGGCTGCGGGCGATGCACAGACGCTGGCGCTGCCCGCCGGAGAGCTGATGCGGGTAACGCTTTAAAAGCTGCGTGCTCAGGCCGACGGACTTGAAAAGCTCCGCGATACGGTCCCTGCGCTCCTGGGGGCTGCCCCGCCTGTGTATGATCAGAGGTTCTTCCATGATCTGCTTCAGGCTGAAGCGGGGGTCCAACGAGTCGTAGGGGTCCTGAAATACGACCTGCATGTCCTTGCGCAGCTGCCGCATTTTCCCGTAGCTGAGGCCGAGGATATCGGTGCCGTCATAATATACCGCGCCGCTGGTGGCCTCGATCAAACGCAGTATCAGCATGGCGAGGGTGCTTTTTCCGCAGCCGGACTCGCCGACGAGTCCGAACACCTCGCCGCGGCGTATGTCGAAGCTGACGTTCTTGACAGCCGTAAACTTTGTTTTTCTGACGTTTTTGCCGGCGCTGATGGCAAAGCGCTTCGTCAGGTTTTCGATACGTATGAGCGGATTGTTTTCCATACCTGCACTCCTTCCGTCGTCAACTCGAGCTGTCACCCGAAACTCGGATGCGCGGGTCCACAATGCCGGTAACGATGTCGGTGAGCAGATTCGCAGCGATCATGAACACGGCTATGATCAGGGTCGCGCCCTGGACGAGCGGGTAGTCCCTGACGGTAATGGCGTCAATGAGCAGCTTGCCCACGCCGTTGCGGGCAAACACCGTCTCCAGGACGATGGCGCCGCCGAAGGATATGGCAAGTCCGTATCCGGCCATCGTGACGATGGGGATGAGCGCGTTGCCCAGCGCGTGCTTGAATAAAACCTTTTTGCCCGATACGCCCTTGGCCCTGGCTGTGCGGATAAAGTCCTCCTCCATAATTTCGAGCATGGAGGAACGCGTCGTCCTCGTCAGCGCGCCGCCGAGGACCATGGTGAGCACCGGGCCGAACAGCGTTTTCCAATGGGGCGTATCGGCGGTCATATTGCTGATGACGGGGATGATATTCAGCTTGAGGGCAAAGATCACAAGCACCCACAGGCCGATATAAAAGGTGGGCAGAGCCATGCCCAGGGTGGCGTAGGAGGTGATCACAAGATCGGGCCATCTGCCGCGGAAGTACGAGGCGATGACGCCCAGCACGACGGCGATGACCGTGCCGATGACGATCCCGTACACGGCCAGCTCGAGGGTGCTGGGCAGGCGCTCAAACACGACGCCGAGCACCGGCCGGCGATGGCTCAGCGACGTGCCGAGATCCCCTTTGAAAAGATTTTTCAGCGCGATCCCGAACTGCACGATCACAGGCTCGTTCAGACCGTGCGCTTCCCGGTATATCTCGATCTGCTCGTCCGTCGCGGTGGCGCCCAGCATCACCTCGGCCGGGTCGCCCGGAATCAGCCGGATGACGAAGAACACCACGATGAACACGCCGAGAAGCGTCGGCAGGGTAAAAAGCAATCGATTCAATATGTAACGTTTCATATATTCAACCCAAAATAGTAATGGGATTTCCTGCGTCCTCCCGTCGGGAAGGACGCAGGATGCCGCCTGTGCCGGATATTCTTAAATAACTGCGAAAGGGAAATCAGCCGACGGTGATCGTCTGCGCGCGGAAGGCCTGATCGCCGTAAAGCTTGTAGCCCGTTACGTTGTTTTGCATGACCTGGCCGATGGAGAAGGTGGACACGGGGTAGATGACCTGCAGGTCCATGAGGCGCTGCTGCGCGGCATAGAAGTTGTCGAACTTTTCCTGCGCGGTGGTGGCGGCGACGCCCGCAGCCACGAACGCGTCGTACTCCGCGTCGGTAACGCCGCACCAGTTGTTGCCGGGGTAATACTGCGTCGTGTAGCGGATGATGGTGTCGTCGCCGATGGCGCCTGTAGTGTTGTAGCCAACCCACATCTGAGCGGTCCCGGCGCGGACCTGCCCGATCCACACGCCGAAGTCGACGCACTGGAGGTCGACCTTAAAGCCGGCCTTGCTCAGCATGTCCTGCGTGATGATGGCGGGCGGCTGTCCCAGGGAATCGCTTGCGCCCCACATCGTGATTTCGACGCCGTCGGGGTAGCCGGCTTCGGCCAGCAGCGCCTTGGACTTGTCGGGGTCATAGTGCCACTTGAAGTAATCCTGCAGCGCGTATTTGCTCATCGGCGGAAGGTAGCTGCCGACGGCCGTCTCGTCGCCGTAGTACAGGTTTTGCAGAAAATAATCGACATCGATGGCGTTGAAGAAGGCCTCGCGGACCAGCGGATCGTCAAACGGTTCGAGCTGCATGTTGACGCCTATGTACAGCAGTTGCTGCAGCGGCACGGTCTCGACGGTATAGCCTTTTTCCGAGTATTCGTTGATCTTGTCCTTGTCGAACAGGCCGATGCTGGACAGCTCGCCGTTGTCGAACGCCGTGTAGGTGGTGTTTGTGTCGCCGATAAACGTGCTGACGATGCGGTCGACGTTGCCGGTGAAGTCGCCCCACCACTCCGTGTTGCGCACGGCCTCGGTCTGGATGCCCAGGGTGCCGCCGTCAAACACGAACGGGCCGGTGCCGATGGGGTCCGTGTTGATGCTCGCGACGCCGTCCTTGTCGCTGTGGGCCTCGCAGACGATGATGCCGTAATACAGCGACAGCCTTGTCAGCAGGTCCACGTCGGGCTGCTTAAGGTTGAGGACAACCGTATAGTTGTCGGGGCAATCAATCGAAGCGATGTTGTCGATATGCAGGTTGGCCGCGTTGACGGAGGCCACGGCGGGGTCGCTCTGGCGCTCCAGCGTGAACTTGACGTCGGCGGAGGTGAATTCGCCGTAGCCCTTGTGCCACTGAACGCCCTGGCGCAGGTGGAAGGTGCAGGTCAGGCCGTCGTCGGAGATATCCCAGCTTTCGGCCAGCTGCGGCGCGATGGAGCCGTCGGGCTGAAGCTCCACCAGGTTCTCATAGATGTTTGCCGAAAGATTCGCGTCGCTGACCGACATGAACAGGGCGGGGTCCCACCAGGATTCCTCCCAGGAGGTGCAGACGTAGAGGACGACTTCTTCATCCTGTGCCGGAGCCGAATCACCCGCCGGAGAGGCTTGTCCCGCCGGAGATGTACCCCCCCCTTGGGATGTGCTTCCCGAGGCGTCGGGCGAAGCTGTACTGCTTTTGTCCGCGCAGGAGCCGAAGGTCAACAGGCACATGAGGACGGCAAGGACTGCCGCCAGACGCTTGGCTGATTTCATAGATATTCTCCTTTACTTTCGTTTTGTTATTCATCATCAGGCTGATCTGATAACGCGCTTTGCCGAGCCATTATTTATGCCATTATGAAGTAATATATACGCGATTTTGACAATTGTCAAAAACTTCTTCGGATATTTATGCGGCCAAAGCATGAATAACCGGCATGACAGATGCTATGTGCGGCAACCCCGTTTTTGTGACAGCGTGACGGAGCCGCAGCTGCGGGGCAGCGCTATCTCAAACTGAAGCTGTTGAGGTCGTGGATGTCGGCGGACCGTTCGCGTCCGACCAGTCCGATCAGGGCGTTAAATCCCGATATGGCGTCATACTGGAATTCCCTGACGAGCCGGAAGTTCTCAATATCGCCGGTATTCCGGACATGTATGCGCGGTCCGGTGCAGTGAAACGTATCCCCGTCCCCGATCCGGATATGCGTTTCATCCACATAGCAGATATCCAGCGCCCGGTCGATATACCGTTTGACGCGCTCTTCCAGCCCGGGTATTTCTATATCGGGTTTCTCGCGAAACTGCAGCACAAAGCCATGTTTCACGTCGTCGTGTATCTGGCTGTGTCCCAGGCCGTACTGCTCCTCGAGAACCTTGCAGGTCAGGTCTTCCGCGGTGTGCGCCATTTTTCTGTACCGGATGGACTTGAAAACGATTTTTGTGATGTCCTCAGGCAGGGGTCCGAAAATATTCGGCCTTGTGACGATCACCTCCTCTCCGATCCCGATGAGTATTTCGGCATTCATC
This sequence comes from uncultured Papillibacter sp., assembly GCA_964391385.1. GTDB lineage: Bacteria > Bacillota > Clostridia > Oscillospirales > Oscillospiraceae > Sporobacter. The sequence goes on along the minus strand of CAYMLM010000090.1, from coordinate 4,971 downwards.
CCAAGCTGCGGGGATATCAGGTCGAAATGCTCGGCGACAACGCGCCTGTTGCCGCTGACGGCCTTTCTTATGGCGTCGGCGAGCACGTGAAGCTGGGTGAAAGCCATCTCGAACCGGATGTCCACGTGGTAGGTATGGCTGCTGAAAAATCCGCCGTCCGTATTCTGCAGCAGGGGAAGCGACCTAGCGCCGACGCCCTCGTCGTCGTTTGACAGCTCCAGCCCCGGGAACATACCCTTTATGAGCAGGGATTTGCCCGCTCCGGCATCCCCGACGACGCCGATCATTTTGTCGAAGGGACTCAGGTATCTCTGCGCGATTTCGTGGCCCAGGCTCAAAAGCCGGTTTTTGCCCCGCGGGGCAAAATATACGGCATACATCAACGCGTCATGTGTCAGCGAATCATTCACGGCTGTCCTCCTGAAGGCGGGCCGGACGCAGCGGGCGCGCTTAAAGCTCGACGTCGAGCAGCGGCGCGTGCTGCTGGGCCCCGTATACGTCCGTTTCCCCGAGGCTGCCCGAGGGCAGCGGCCTGACGATGGTGGCTTTGATCGCCTTTGCCGGGGTGAAGTTGACGATGCTGATGACCTTGTCCTCGGTTATCCCGTACAGTCCCGCGATGAGCCTTTCGTTGATGATATTTTCCCTGCAGACCCTGTCGAACACGGCCCGGTCCTTGAAGATGATATCGAACGTGAGCTCGTACGGCCCGGAGTTTTTGCTCCGGATGACCTGCGCGGCGTCAATCAGTTTTGTTTTCATCGCAGCGCTCCTTTCCCGCCGTGACGACTTCGATCGGGAAAAGCTCCCCGGGGTCGTCAACCTCGATCAGGTGGTATACGTTGAAGACATAGACGGCCCCGGCCTTGAAGTCCGAGGGCGAATAGGGAAAAGCCAGATTGCCGGCCGTGGAGATTCTGCCCTCGTAGCCGTAGTGCAGCATCGTCGACCGGGCAAAACCGCAGATCGTATCGGCCGAGGCCTGATCCTTCGCGACAGCTTCGATGATGATACCCAGTTCATGCGGCGCGGCTGTCCTGTCCGGCTCAAGACGGCCCATGACGCCGTTTTTGCCGTAGAGCTTGAAGTCCAGGTGGTAAGCATGCTTTGCATCCCTGAAATTGTCCGCCACGCGGGCTTCGACGCCCTTGATGATCTCATTTATCCTGCCGATCATGATCGGGTCGCGGGTTCCGGCAATGGACACCGTCCGGCAGCCGATTTTCCTCACGCCCTCGAGCTTGACCGTATACGTCTCCGCCGGGATAAACCGGCTGCCCGTCACCCTGACGAGCCTGTCGCTCTCCTGCTCGAATCGGGCGGAGGTCAGGTCCAGCAAACCGCCCGGACCGGGCAGCCTGTACGGATTCGTTTTCTCGTAAAGGGTATGCGCCGCCACCGACAGGGTAGTACATCTCCGATGCTCGCTCAGCGGCTCCACCTTGAAGCAGTCGCGGTAAAGATAGCCCATCATGCAATCGCTGCCGCTGCCGGGCTCGGCGGCGATGCAGGCGCACTCGAGGATCTTGCCCAGATGGATTGACAGCCCCCTGTCGAAACCCATTTTGACCGCCAGAGCCGCGAAGACGGCGGGATCATAAGCCCGCCCGGCGACGATCACCTGGACGTCCAGGTCAAGGGCCGCCAAAAACGGCTCCACGCCCATCTGGCCGACAATCCTCACGGACTTTGAAAGCTCTTCGGGGGTCAGCTCCGGCGCGGGGTGAAGCGGATAGAGCCGGCCTTTCTCCAGTTTTTCCAGCACCAGGCTTTTGGGTATCTCCGACCAGATCACCGCGATTTTGAACCGCAGCCCTTTTTCGGCGGCTATTTCCCTGACGATATCCACGTTCCAGCTGAGGTGGACGTCCCCGCCGCTGCCTCCGGCTGTGCCGATGATCAGGGGTATGCCGGCCTTCAGCGCGGCCGGAAGCATGATTTCCAGGTCTCTTTTTACCGAACTTCTGTCCGTGAAGGACACGCCCGCTCCCAGATAGTACGGTCCGGGATCGGTTGAGCCGGCGTCCACCGCTATGACGTGGGGGCGTTTTTTCATCCCGTTTTCAAACGACTCAACCGGGAAGCCATAGCCCAGGATCGCCGTTGGTGATAAAATCCGCAGTTCATCCATCGCGTCACTCAGCTTTCTGAAAATGCGTTTCCCGAACCGCCCGGGCCTTCCGCACGGCCAGGATACGCTCCATCTCGTTGCAAACGATCATGTAACCCTCGTCCACGCCCATGCCGGGTTTCGCGAGCATCTGCTCCGGCTGCGTGGCCATGGCGATGTGCGCGCAGATCTGCGCGGAGCGGTCGGTCTCGTTGCAGGTCCCGCCCAGATAGGCGCCGGCGCCCTTTTGCTTGCAGTAAAGCACTGCTTCGATCGTGTTGTTGATGCCCCCGAGGTCCGGCGTTTTGATCTGTATCATATGCCCGGCGCCGTTGTCGGCGAAATATTTGATATCCTCGAGCGTATTGCACCATTCGTCCGCGACGAGCTGCACCCGCGCCTCGCATTGGGTCAGGCGGCGCGTCAGCTCCCTGAGGGCGCGCATCTGGCCGGCGCGGTCCCCGGCGTCCACCGGCCCTTCGATCCTGAGCCGGAGCGGATGCGCCGCCGCTTCGAGCTCGAGCAGATAGCCGACGATCCTGTCGTAATCGTTTTTAAATGCCAGGCCGATTGTCCCGTAGACATCGATATGTAAAACGGGTCTGTAATCTGAATCCGGCTTGAGGGCCTCGACCCTGTTTTTCAGCCAGGTCACATACCGCAAAAGCAGCTCCCCGTGACCGCCAAGCTTAGTCCCGACGTTGTTGATCAGGCCGTGGGGCAGGACGTCGGCGCGCTTGAGGATCATTTTGTCGGCATTGTCGTACCGGCTGTCGCCGGACTGGGTGAAGACGGGCACCCTTTTGTCCGATACGCGCGTATCGTACTCCTCGGCGATGAGCTCCGCCATCAGCATTTTTCCGCTCCGCGCCGCGGCGTCCAGGATCGCCTGGGTCACCCCGTACCGCACGGCGGTATGGACCGGCCGTCCGCTTTTCCCGTCCGTCAGGCGGTCGATTTCCTCGGCGAGCGCCCTGAAGCCAGTGATTTCCCTGTTCCTTAAAAGGGGCGCGACCCTGTTTTGTATCACGTCGATATACGGCCCGGCCAGAAACAGCGGGTCGCGCCCGCCCACGCCGGAATACTGGACGGCGGCGCAGTCTCCGTGCGCAATCTGTCCGTCCTCCAGAACGAGCAGGACGGACACGGCCTCGCCCGCCTGCCTGATTGCGGCAAAGCCGGGCGTGACGGGCTGACCCCGGTAGGTCTCGCCGTCCGGCGCGGCGTCCGTCTTGATGGCCGCCTGATCGTCGGAGAAGAAGCCGGTAAGGCCTTTGGCGCAAACAACTTCGATTATTTTCATATCAGCGCGGCCGCCCGACCAGCCGGCCCTTGCTGATCGCATAGATATCGTCGATGACCATCTGGAAGCTGACGTCCCTTCTTTCATACCTGGCTCTTTCCAGCAGCTTCTGCCGGTGAAAGTCCCGGATATCCGGGCCAAACGGCAGATTCCCCGTGTCGAGCAGCCGCACGGCGCCCGCGTTGTCCCTGGCCGGCAGAATTATTCCCGCGTTTTGACGGCTGGGGGCAAACGGCACGTCGATCACGCCGGTTTCGAACGCGCGGAGCGTCCCGGCGGCCAGGTCCCCGCCGCCCAGCTCAAACGTTTTATCGAGGATGCACCTGGTTTCGGCGAGGATGACATTCATCTCGTCGTCAAGCTCGCGTGTCAGGGGCATTTTCTGATCCCGCAGCATCGTCACCAGCTGCTTTGTCGTTTTCAGCCCGGCGGCGTTTGCTTCCTTTGTCGGTATCCCCACCGCCTCGTGCGGGGTCTTGACGAGCACCTTGGTGGCGTCGGCCAGCACCGCGGCGGCCGAGCCCCAGGCGATGACTCCGAACGCCTTGGCCTCGTCCTGAGGGAACCCGCCCATCCATTGATGCAGCGCCGTTGTGACGCTCACGCCGCCGTAGCCGAATTTCAGAAGGTACTCCTCAGTCAGCGTCTCGAGCGTCCGGATTGCCGCGACGTCCTGCAGCAGGTTCCCGCATTGCCCGTAGCCCACCGTGATACTCAGTACGCCCTGCTCGGCTGCCAGAAGGCTCTCGATCACAGCCACGGCGTGAGAGATGCAGGGAGGGACCAGCGTGCCGGTCAGCGGCCCGAAGGGCTCGCGGTTGATGGGGACGCCGGCCTGTTCGTACAGGCCCGTCAGCCGGTCGACATACTGCCAGTCGCGTATCGTTTTCTCGAGAGGATTATCTTTTGCGTATGGGATGTTATAGGAGATCCCCCCGCCCTCGAAGGAGGTGTAGCCGCCGGCCAGCGTGATCTCGGCAAGGAGCCTGGCGTCCGGGGTTCCGTGCCTGACCTGTATGGGAATACCGACCGATTCGTTGACCTGCCTGCAGGCCGCCACACCGTGGTTGACCGCAGGAAAGCCGTTGAGCAGCGACCTCCCCGAGGCGGTGCTTTCTTCTATCCCCTTTTCCGCGTCGTCGTACCTGTTGTGTCTCGTATAACTGTCGATCGTCGTCGGGAGCAGATCCGCCTCGCCGTCGTCCTGAAGGAAGCGCAGCAGTTCGATATGCTCCCGGACGAGCGCGACGCCCGCCCTGGGCTGTATGAGCGTTTCGCCCGCCTGTTTGGCTTTTTTCAGTTTATGGGCGAATACCTTGTGGTCGGGTATCGTTTTCTGGTACGCGGCCGCTTCCTCGAAATCGACCCCGGCGCCCGTTTTCCACTGCGCCAGAACGTCCTTTCTGATCCCGTAAAATTCGTCCTCGCTGATTTTCCTGTTCGTTAACCGCATGTCTGCTGACCGCATATTGACCGCCGCCTTCGTGAGTACGTATCGCCGCATTGCCGCGACAGCTTCGCGAGCGCCCTGCCGGGCGTGACATTGAACGCTCAGGTC
>CAYMLM010000089.1:4371-10795 GCA_964391385.1 uncultured Papillibacter sp. | reverse complement strand
ATGACAAAAAAAGCGCTCAATCCGGCGCTTGAGATCGAAGGCGTTCTGCTGACAATGTTCGACACGCGTACGAACTTCTCCATGCAGGTTGCCGAGGAAGTGAAGAAGTTTTTCAAAAACAAGGTCTATAGCGTTGTCATACCGAGAAACGTGCGGATTTCCGAGGCGCCGAGCCACGGCATGCCGGTCCTGGTCTACGACCAGCAGTCGCGCGGCTCCCTGACGTACAGGGAACTGGGCAAGGAGTTTTTACGTCGGAACAGATAGCGGTATGGACCGGACTTTAAATAAGGAGTAAAAACATGGCGGGAAAAGGCCTGGGCGCCGGTCTGGGCGCCTTGTTCGGCGACGCGGCGCTCGATACGCCGACGACCGATTTCGTCTACATGGCACTCACCAAGATCGAGCCCAGAAAGGATCAGCCGAGAAATCATTTCGCGGAGGAGGGCCTCGAGGAGCTCTCCGAGTCGATCCGGGAGCATGGCGTTCTGCAGCCGCTCAGCGTGCGCAGTATCGGCGGGGGGTACTACCAGATCATCGCGGGAGAACGGCGCTGGCGCGCCGCGCGCCTGGCGGGGCTATTGGAGGTGCCTGTGCGCATCGTCGAGGCAGACGACAGAAAAGCCACAGAGCTTGCGATGGTCGAGAATCTGCAGAGAGAAGACCTCAATCCGGTCGAAGAGGCGCGGGGATACAGGACGCTTATAACCGAATACGGGATGACGCAAGCGGAAGTCGCGCAGCGCGTGAGCAAGTCGCGCCCGGTCGTGGCAAATGCGCTGCGGCTCCTGTCGCTGCCCGAAAACCTGCTTGAGAAGCTGGAAAGCGGCGCGCTTTCCGTCGGGTCGGCCAGAACGCTTCTGGCCCTGAACAACGAGGAGCAGATACAGTCGGCAGCCGAGACGATCGCCAAGGGCAATCTCACGGTTCGCGACGTGGAGAAGCTGGTCAGGAAGCTGAAAAAGGAACAGTCCGGGACTGGCCGGAAAAGCGAAGGCGGCGTTGTCGTCAACTACGTTGAGGAGCTGGAGGTCAGACTGGCAAAAACGCTGGGACGCCGCGTGCGGATCGTAGAAGGCAAGCAAAAGGGCCGGATCGAGATAGAGTACTACGACAGGGATGATTTCGAGCGGCTTTATGAACGGCTGTCCGGACTTTAACGGCCGATAAGGGCGGAGGACGGGAGACGGCCGCGCGGTCGCGGCACTGCGTGACAAACGCATAGAACGCAAAACCCGAGGAGATTTAAATGCATAGGAGAACGGAAGAACTGACGCTTGACGAAAAAGCCTGCCAGGCGACCGAAAAAAAGGCATCGTCAAAGAAATCTGTCATCATTTACATAGCGACGCTGTTTGCTGTCGTCATAGTCTTTATCGTGCTGTCGTATCTGAACAGCAACCGAAGCAGCTTCCAGATCAGCACGCTGCACCAGAAGAATGCGACGGCGCTGCAAAATATTGAAGACCTTCAGAGCGAAAACCTATTGCTGAAGGACGAAAAAGCTGCCTACGAAGAAAAGCTCGCCGCGCTCGAGCAAAAGGCGGCGGAACTGGAAAGCCAATTGCGGGATACAAGAGTCGGCTGGCGCGACGACGTGCAGGATATCCTGACGTCCGACAGTGAAAAATACAATGAGCTTCTTGACAAATACAACGAGCTTTTGGAAAATGACGACAGCAAGGTGGATAGCAATGATTGACATACGAGTGATTCGAGACAAGCCGGAGGAAGTTAAAGCGCGGCTGAAAGGCAAGCTGATCGACTGTTCGGAGACCGTCGACAGGATTCTGGCGCTGGACGTGGAGCGGCGGGAGCTGATTGCCGCGTCGGAGACCTGCAAGGCCGAACAGAATAAGATTTCAAAGCAGATCCCACAGCTGAAAAAGGAAGGCGCGGACACAACGGCGCTCATTTCCGGGATGAACGCGCTGAAGGAATCGATCCGGGCCTCCGAAGCAAAGCTGAAAGACGTCGAGTCGGAATACTCGGCGCTTCTGCTGAGTCTTCCCAACCTGCCGGACCTGGATCTTGTGCCGGGCGGAAAGGAAAACAACGAACCGATCCGTTATTTCGGCCGGGAGCTGACGTTTGATTTCGAGCCGAAAAACCATGTCGATCTTTGTACGGAGCTCGGCCTCATCGACTATGTGCGCGGCGCGAAACTGTCGGGGAGCGGCTTTTGGGTGTACCGCGGCGTCGGCGCGCGGCTCGAGTGGGCGCTGCTCAATTATTTCATCGATACGCACCTTGCAGACGGGTATGAGCTCATCCTGGTCCCGCATATGCTGGGATATGAATGCGGCCTGACGGCCGGCCAGTTCCCGAAATTCGAGGAGGACGTCTTCTGGCTGGAAAGCGGCGAAAACGAACGCCGCCGATTCATGCTGCCGACGGCCGAAACGGCGCTCGTGTCTTTGCACCGGGACGAAATACTGCCGGAAGCGGAGCTGCCGCGCAAGTATATCTCCTACACGCCGTGCTTCAGGCGCGAGGCCGGCTCGTACAGGAGCGACGAGCGCGGCATGGTGCGCGGACACCAGTTCAACAAAGTCGAAATGGTCCAATACACAAAGCCGGAGCTGTCCGACGAGGCGTTTGAGGAGCTCGTCGCGAAGGCGGAGGCGCTGGTGAAGGGCCTCGGATTCCATTTCAGGACCGTCAAGCTGGCCGCGGGCGACTGTTCGGCCTCCATGGCGCGCACGTACGATATCGAGATCCAGATCCCGTCCATGGCGGGGTACAAGGAAGTGTCCTCCGTCTCCAACGCGCGGGACTACCAGGCGCGCCGCGGCGCGATCCGGTTCAGGCGCGAAGCCACGGGCAAGCCGGAGTATGTCCACACGCTCAACGGCTCGGGCCTGGCCACGAGCCGCATCCTGCCGGCGCTCGTTGAGCAAAACCAGCGGAAGGACGGCAGCGTCGTCGTCCCGGAAGCCCTGCGGAAGTATCTGGGCGGCCTGGAGGTCATCCGGCGCGATGAATAAAATCACGACGGGCGCAAAACATCTATTCTGCAGGCGGACGAAAGACCCGGCTTCCCGCGACGCAATTTGTAATCAACTCTAAGGAAAGGCCGCCGATGTTAAGGGATACCCTGTTAACGGGCGCGCAGGCGCTTGGCATACGGCTGACGGAAACGGCCGTCGAAGCGTTTGCCAGGTATTACGCGTTTCTCGAGGAAAAAAACCGGAGCGTGAACCTGACGGCCATAACGGACGAGAAGGGCGCCGCCGAGCTGCATTTTCTGGACAGCCTCGCCCTTTTGATGCTGGCGTCTTTTGAGAACAAGCGCGTCATCGACATCGGCAGCGGCGCCGGATTTCCCGGCGTTCCCCTGAAGCTGGCCGTGCCGAGCCTGTCGCTCACGCTGCTTGACGCGCAGCAGAAGCGGGTCGCGTTTCTCGAAGAGCTCTGCGGTCAATTGGGGCTGACGGACGTCGTATGCATTCAGGCGCGCGCGGAAGAGGCAGCTCTAAAACCGGACATGAGGGACGCCTTCGACTTTGCCGTATCCCGCGCTGTCGCCAGGCTGAATGTGCTGTGCGAGCTGTGCCTGCCGTTTGTGAAGCCGGACGGCCTGTTCGTCGCGATGAAGGGCGTCGACTCGCACGAGGAGATCGAGGAGGCGCGGCGCGCGGCACAGACGCTGGGCGCGGCTGTCGAAAAAAGCGTCGATTACAAGATACCGGGCACGTCGGTTGTTCACCGCGCCGTGCTGATCCGGAAAACAAACGCCACGCCGGACGGGTACCCGCGCCGTTTCGCCAGGATCCAGAAGAAACCGCTGTAAACCGACAGCAGCCCCGGTGTTTCGAATGTTTCACGTGAAACATACATGAAATTGGCGGATCCCCCCGATATCCTTGATATCGGGGCATTGAGTTATTCCCACGAATTTTAAGAATCCGAACAGGAGCTGAATATGCAGTCGCTGATAACCTCATTGATGTCCGATATCGGCTTCGGACAGGTCTCCTCCGCCATAGAGGCGGGGAAAAGTCCCGTCGTCGTCTCCGGACTCGACGGGATACACCGCGCGCACGCGGCCGCCGCCGTAAAAAACGCGACGCGGCGGCCGCTCGTCATCGTCTGCGCCAACGAGCTGGAGATGAAACGGACGGCATCCGATCTGGAGGCTTTGACCGGCAGCCGGGCCCTGACCATGACGGGCAGGGAATTTACCTTTTACAACGCGGAGGGCGTGTCCAGGCAGCTGGAGCAGGGGCGGCTTCGCACCCTTTATCAGCTGCTGTCGGGCGGCGCGGACATGCTGGTCGCGACGGCGGACGGCCTGATGCAGAGGACCATGCCGCCGGCTGTCATGAGAGCGTCGGCGCTCGTGCTGAAAATGGGCGGACAGTATGAGCTGGACGCCGTCGCGTCGGCGCTCGTGCGCTGCGGGTACAGCCGGAGCCAGCAGGTCGAGGGACCCGGTCAGTTTGCCCTGCGCGGCGGCATACTTGATTTCTTCTCGCCGGGCGGCGACGAGCCGTTCCGCGTGGTGTTCTTCGGCGACGAGATCGATTCCGTCTGCACATTCGACGTGTTGACACAGCGCAGGGGACAGATCTGCGACGAAGCGCCGATACTGCCCGCGGCGGAAACGCTCGCCTCGCTGTACGGCGGCAGCGAGGGCGCCGGCGAAGAAGCCTTTGCAAAGCGGCTGGAATCCGTGCGCCAGGGGCTTGAAAAGCGCCGGACCGGCTCGGAATACAGAAAGCATGTGGCGGCCGACATCGAGCGGCTTGAAAACAGGCGGTCTTTCCCGGCCGCGGACAAATACATCGAGCTGCTATACCCGATGGCGACGGCGCTCGACTATATCGACGCGTCCGCCGTTCTTTTTATAAACGAGCCGGCAAAGGTCGCCGAGCGGGCAAAGAATTATATGTGGCAGCTTGAGGAGGACAGCCGGACGCTGCTGGAGGCGGGGATCCTGGAAAGCAGCCTGGTTCGCTTCGCGCTCGACTGGGAGGAGCTTTGCGCCAGGGCGGGGGATTTTCCGGTCGTCATGGCCGACAGCTTTACGGTGTCAAACTATCCGCTCAGACCGCGGGAGATCGTCAGCATATCTGCCAAACAGCTGCCGTCTTACGGCGGGAGCCTGGAGACCGCGGCCGGCGATATCGCGCATTATACCGCCTCGGGGTACAGGACGGTCATACTATGCCAGGACGAGCGCAGGGCGGGCATACTGTCGGACTATCTGAGAGAGCGGGGCATCCCCGCCGTGATCGATCTCAGTCTGGAGCGATTTCCCGGAAACGGCGAATGCCTCGTCGCGCTGGGCGCCCTTTCCACGGGGATGGAATATCCGGGCGCGAAACTCGCCGTCATCACGGAAGGACAGTTTGCCGAGAGCGTGTCTGTGCGCAAAAAGAGAAAAAAGCTGCCCTCAAACCGCGAACGCCTCCAGAGCTTCACGGATCTTTCTCCCGGCGATCTCGTCGTGCACGAGCACTACGGGATCGGCCGCTATGTCGGCATCTTCAAGCTGCCGGTGGACGGGATCGAAAAGGATTACGTCAAAATTGCCTATGCCGGATCCGACAGCCTTTACGTACCGGCCACGCAGCTGGACCTCGTCTCCAAATACATCGGCGGCGGGGAAGACGCGCCCGTCAGGCTGTCTAAAATGGGCGGCGCCGACTGGGCGCGGGCCAAAACGCGCGCCAAGAGCGCGGCAAAAGAGATGGCAAAGGGGCTCATCGAGCTGTACGCCGAGCGTCAGCGGGTGAAGGGACACGCGTTCGCATCGGATTCCGTCTGGCAGACGGAATTCGAGGAGCGCTTCGGCTATCAGGAGACGGAGGATCAGTTCCGGTGCGTGGAGGAGATCAAGGCGGACATGGAGCGGCCCGCCCCGATGGACCGGCTGCTCTGCGGCGACGTGGGCTACGGTAAAACGGAGGTGGCGCTCCGGGCTGTTATGAAATGCGTCCTGGACGGCTATCAGGCGGCTATCCTTGTCCCGACAACCGTCCTGGCCCAGCAGCACTACATCACCGCCATGCGGCGCTTCGCGGGCTATCCGGTCAAAATTGAGGTGCTCAGCCGCTTCCGATCACAGACGCAGATCAAAAACGCGGTCAAAGAGATCGGGACCGGCGCCGTCGACGTCGTCATCGGGACGCATCGCCTGCTGCAGAAGGACGTGAAGTTTAAGAAGCTCGGGCTTTTGATCGTCGACGAGGAGCAGCGCTTCGGCGTGACGCACAAGGAGCGGCTCAAGGAACTGTCAAAGCAGGTCGACGCGCTGACCCTGTCGGCCACGCCAATCCCCCGGACGCTCAACATGGCGCTGTCGGGCATCCGGGACATGTCGACGATCGAGGAGCCGCCGAGAGACCGGCAGCCTGTGCAGACGTATGTCATGGAGCACGACTGGAGCATTCTATGCGACGCCATCCGGCGCGAAATA
>CAYMLM010000089.1:0-4361 GCA_964391385.1 uncultured Papillibacter sp. | reverse complement strand
AAATATCGCGCGGCGGGCAGGTTTACTACATCCACAACAGGGTGGAAAATATTGACAGAGCCGCCGCGCGGCTCGTCGACATGCTTGAGGGCGTGACGGTGGCCGTCGCCCACGGGCAGATGGATGAGGACGCGCTCAGCGATGTCATGGAGCGGATGACGTCCGGGGACATCCAGGTCCTTGTGTGCACGACGATCATCGAAACGGGCATAGACATCCCGAACGTCAACACGCTGATCATCGAGGACGCCGACAAGCTGGGCCTGTCCCAGCTGCACCAGATCAGGGGGCGCGTCGGCCGGTCGCCGCGCAGGGCGTTCGCGTATCTCACGTTCCGCCAGGGGAAGGTGCTGACCGAGATCGCTGAGAAACGGCTGTCGGCCATCCGCGAGTTTGCCGAGTTCAACTCGGGCTTTAAGATCGCCATGCGGGACCTCGAGATCCGCGGCGCCGGGAATCTGCTCGGCGCCGAGCAGTCCGGCCACATGATGAGCGTCGGGTATGACATGTACCTGAAGCTCCTGGAGGAGGCCGTTTTGGAGGAAAAGGGAGAAAAGCCCGAGAAGCGCGCCGACTGCGCCGCCGATTTGTCCGTCTCCGCGAATATCCCCGAGAAGTACGTGCCGTCCGGCGAGCAGCGCATGGACCTTTACAGGCGGATCGCCAGCATACGTACAGAGGACGACGCCGACGAGATGATCGCCGAGCTCATCGACCGGTTCGGAGATCCGCCGCGCGAGACCGTCGCGCTCGTCTCCATCGCGCTTTTGCGCGGCGAAGCCACGCGCGCCGGCATTACGGATATTTCGCAGAAAGCCGGCTCTCTGCGGCTGAAACTGAGCGATTTTGACATGAATCGCATTTCGGCTTTGTACAGCATGCCTGAATACAAGGGGCGCGTCAAGGTTGAAGCCGGCGTCGACCCGGTCATCTCGCTCAAGCTGCGCTCGTCAAACATTGTCGACGAGGCCGTGAAATTTGTCCGCTCTTACGGAAAAGCCGTCTGAACGGAGAGGCCTTTTCAGTAAAAGCTGGTATGTATGGGTAATTATGAGTTTTTGTATTGTCAGCCGTTTTCCAAGGATGTATAGTGGGATAGAACATAAGGTCATAAAAATGACGGAGGAAATGAATGAAACTGAAAAAAATCGCGGCCGCACTGCTCGGCGCAGTGCTGGCGCTGACGCTGGCCGCCGGATGCGGCGGCGCCCCCAAGGCGGACGCCGTCATGCTGACGGTCGACGGCAAGAACATTACCTGGGACAGGCTGTTCTATCTGATCCATTACACAATCGGCAGCTTTGAGTCGCAGGGCGGCGAGATTACCGACTGGTCGGCGGAGTATACCGACGGCGTGACGTATGAGGACTATATCCTCGACGCAGCCGTCGATTATGCGCTGCGGGACGCCTCCATGGAGTACGGAGCGGCACAGCTGGGTGTGGCGCTTTCAGACGAGGATCAGGCCGCCATCCAAAGCAACTGGGATTCACAGGTCGCGTCGGCCGGCGGCGAGGAGGCCTTTATCGCCAGGCTGGAAGAGCAGTACTGTACGAAAGAGATCTATCTGGAGCTCGTGCGCGTAACGGAGCTTGCGCAGGCGTGCTTCGACGCGCTCTACGGCGAAGACGGCAGCAGCCTGACGGACGGGGAAATCGCCGACTATATCGCGGAAGACGGCTACATGATGGTCAAGCACATTCTCTTCAAGACGGTCGTGACAGACGAAACCGGCAAGGAAACGCCGATGTCGGACGCGGAAAAAGCCGAGGTAAGGGACAAGGCGGAGGACGCGCTTCATGCGCTGAAGAATTACGAAGGCGACGATTTCGACGCGTTTTTCGACGAGCTGATGTTTGCAAACAGCGAAGACCCGGGACTGATCGGTAATCCGCAGGGGTACCTGTTCCAGAGCGGGCAAATGGTGCCCGAATTTGACGCTGAGTCAATCTCGCTTGAGGTCGGGCAGATAAGCGAGCTCGTCGAAACGGACTTCGGGTATCACATCATCTATAAAATCCCCCTCAATTATGATGTCACGCCAATGACCTACTCCAATTACGGCGACTATTCGCTGCGGTATATAACGGCCATTTCCATGTTCAACTCCATACAGGAAGTGTGGATTGACAATCTTGACGTGACCTACACCCGCGCGTACAATGCGCTCAATTTTCAAAAGCTCATAACATTAGATAAATAAAAACCGGGCCGCATACCTCGTGATATGCGGCCCGGTTTTTCAGCTTGTCGAAAAAGTCTTTCGTCTCTCGTCCAAACGGTCCAATCGCCGTGTGATTAAATTTTCGCCGTCGACGGCGAGTTGTCTGGTCTCGGCGGCGAAAATTGTTTAATAACAACGCTTTGAGGGATTCATTTCAGAAAAGCATTACTAGGCGACTTTAGTCGCCTGCGAGGCCCGCAGGCCGAGAACTTAAATTTGTCAAAAAAGCCGCGGACGCGGCTTTTTTGACGGATCATCTTTCCGGCGCTTATTCGCCGCGGTTTCCCTTATCGTCATAGTCGACGGCGGCCCGGATAAAGCCGAAAAACAGCGGATGGGCCTTGTTCGGCCGGCTTTTAAATTCAGGGTGAAACTGCACGCCGACGAACCACGGATGGTCGGCATACTCCACAACCTCGACAAGGCTGCCGTTCGGGGACAGGCCGGCGAGAATGAGGCCGTGTTCGGCGAGAACGGACCGGAAAGCGTTGTTGAATTCGTATCGGTGTCTGTGCCGCTCCGATATGACCGTTGTGCCGTACAGTCCGGCCGAGAGGCAGCTTTCCGATAATTGGCAGGGGTACTTGCCCAGGCGCATGGTGCCGCCCTTTTTAGTGATGCCGACCTGGTCGGGCATAAGGTCGATGACCGGGTGCTTTGTCAGCTCGTTGAATTCGGAGGAATGCGCGTCGGAGAGGCCTGCGATATGACGGGCAAACTCGATCACGGCCATCTGCATGCCGAGACAAATGCCGAAATACGGTATTTTATTCTCCCGCGCGTACTTCGCCGCGGTGATCATACCCTCAATCCCGCGGTCTCCGAAGCCGCCGGGCACGAGTATCCCGTCGCACCCGTCAAGTACGGTCCGGACGTTTTCCTCGATAACCTCTTCCGAGTCGACCCATTTGACGGTGACGACAGCGTCGTTGGCCGTCCCCGCGTGAGAGAGCGCTTCGACGACGCTGAGATACGCGTCGTGCAGCTGCGTGTATTTGCCGACAAGGGCGATCGTGATGCTTCTGGAAGCGTTTTTGGTGCGCTCGACCATCTGTGTCCACTCGGTCAAATCCGGTTCGGCCACATGGAGTCCGAGTTTGCGGCACACGACGCGGTCAAGGCCCTCCCGGGCCAGCATAAGAGGCACCTCGTACAGACAGCCGGCAGTGACGTTTTGAATGACGCAGTCGAGCTCCACGTTGCAAAACAGCGATATCTTGTTCCGGACCGACTGCGTGATCGGCAAATTGCTCCGGCAGACAAGTATATCCGGCTGGATCCCTATGCTCAGAAGCTCCTTGACGGAATGCTGCGTGGGCTTGCTCTTGAGCTCGTCGGAGCCGGGGATCTGGACAATGAGCGGAACATGAATAAAAAGGACGTTTTCCCGTCCTCTTTCGTTGGCGACCTGACGTATGGCTTCCAGATACGGCTGGCTTTCGATGTCGCCGACGGTGCCGCCGATCTCGGTGATGATGACGTCCGTTTCGCCGTTATCCAGACTGTAGATCCGCGCTTTGATCTCGTCGGTTATGTGCGGTATGATCTGTACGGTGCGTCCGAGATAATCGCCGCTCCGTTCGCGGTTTAAGACCGTCCAATAGATTTTGCCGGAGCTGACGCTGGAGTCACCCGTCAGGCTGACATCGACGAAACGCTCATAGTGACCGAGGTCCAAATCGGTTTCCGCCCCGTCGTCCGTGACAAAAACCTCTCCGTGCTGATAGGGGCTCATCGTACCCGGGTCCACGTTGATGTACGGGTCGAACTTCTGGAGCGTCACGCGAAGGCCGCGCTGCTTGAGCAGCCTGCCCAAGGACGCGGCGCATATCCCCTTGCCGAGGCCCGACACGACCCCGCCTGTTACAAATACAAGTTTTGTAGCCATCTATCCACCCCCGTGAATACATTATATTGTATATTAACATCGAGCCATTCGGATGTCAATACAACATGGATGCCTGTCCTGCATATAGGATTAAAGCATATTAGAGATATGAGGTGCGAAAGAACCCTGCCGGATCCGGCAAAGAGATGACCCATTATTGACATTTAGCACAAAAAGGCTGTATAATTTTTATAGCTGAAGTCAAGATCGGAAGAGCACACGTCTGAACTCCAGTCACCGCTCATTATC
>CAYMLM010000088.1:7458-10817 GCA_964391385.1 uncultured Papillibacter sp. | reverse complement strand
GATAATGAGCGGTGACTGGAGTTCAGACGTGTGCTCTTCCGATCTCCATCGAAGACAGCCGCTGCGACGCCGTCAATGCGCGGGCTTACTTCGACGTTTACAGAATGATCGTCTACAGCCTGGCCATACGGCTTCCGGTCCTCTGCCGCTCGGAAAACGGCCGCTCCCTGAGCGTCAGGCAACTGAACGCGCTATACGGCAAAATCCTTGAGAAAGGGATTGAAACCAAATACGACGCCATCGATGAAACCTATGGGGACATCCTGACGGCCGTAAAAAAGGGGAAAAAAATCGCGCCGTACAGCTCGGATTGGTACAGGGCCTATATCCTGTCGACCATACCCGAACTGGCCGAAATCAGCAACAGGAACCTCTTTTTCCTGGGCGCGGTCGACATGCTGTTTTCTCTTTACTATATCTGCCTTGAAAAAGAGTTTGACACGTATATCGGCGCCCTGACGTAATCATTGCGCGCGTAGGCACAGTTGACATTTCTACTGCTTCATTATATAATCCAAGAAAAAAATTGACATAATACGACAGATTTCCGCAGCTTTCGCAGATTAAGTTGGGAGAGAATAGAATGTACCTGGGCAGTGTTAAGTTCTTCCGGCACCTCATAATATTTACGCTCATTCTCTGCATCGCCGTTCCCGTCTTTTTTGCGATTCATTTCGCCATTAAATTCAGCGAGGCAAAAGCCGATATAGTGAAGCTGAATAAAGTGATAAACAAGTACGAAAACGCGTCGGGGGCCGACACTGAAGACAGTATCACAAAAATGCTGGAGGACTCTTTCAGCACCTATATCCCAACCTTTAATCAAAATGTGGACACTGCGGTCAGCGACCAGGTCACCGATCTTCAAACGCAGATGGAAGACTCTCTTGACAGCCGCATGTCCAGTCTGCAGGAGGACATTGAAAGCCTGCTGGCCGATTATTCCATAGACATCAATTCCCAGCAAAATGATCTTGAAGAGCAGCTGGCCGACTTGATTGCAGACCAGTCGGCATACATAAAGCAGCAATTGGAGCAGGATCTGGACGAAAACTTCAATGAAATGATAGACCAGCTGTGCGAAGCGCTCAACGATCAGGCCGTATACATTGCAGAACAGATCAGCAAATTAGGGGACAAGGATGGCGGCTCGAAGTAAATGCCACGTTTTATTCAATTCCGGTTGTCTGGATTTCACCCCGTGCGGCAATTCATATAAATCTATCTTGAACAGGAGAATGGGATATGGGGCTGAGGGATAATCTTAATCAAGCGCTCAAGGAAATGATGAACCGAAACGGTCTGGCAAGCTCAGAAATCAAGAAACAGGCGCAAGCCGCATCCGATCTCAATTCTTTCATTGACGTTGATATCAGCGGCATGAACGGGACGGATTCCCCGAATCAGGACACTGCCGGCCAGAGCTCCCCGGATGCCGCTTCAGGGCCAAACGACGATTGGCCGGAGCCTCCGAACTTTGAAAAACGCGCGCCCGACGCGTCGTCCATTTTCGCCGCCGTAGAAGGTCCGCAAATGGGGGGCATGAACAGGCAGTCGGACGAGCTGACGGTGATCTCCAAAAACACGGTGATCGACGGCAATATCCGCACGCTTGCGAGCCTGACGATCGACGGCAGCGTCCGCGGCAAGGTTGACGTCATGCGGGATTCCAAGATCCGCGGAATGCTGATCGGCGACATGGTTTGCAACAACAGCGAGATGTACGGCTCCTCGATTCAGGGGGATGTGTTTGCCAAGGGCAGCGTCCGGATCGACAGCGATTCCATTCTGCTCGGCGACGTGAAGGCCCAGTATATCAGCATCGACGGGAAGGTGAAGGGAAACGTCGACGCCGGCAGCAAGGTACAGCTTTTGTCAAACGCAATCATATCGGGCAATATCAGCTCCGGCTCCATATCCATCGTCGACGGCGCCAACGTCAGCGGTTTTATCAACACGACCTTCTTCAGGGAGCACGGCGACAGCGCGTTCCCCAAGGAGATCGTTTTTGTCGACGATGAGGACGGGACGGAAAATGCGACTGAGCGCCAGTAAATTCAGATCTCCGATTTGAGTATAAAGCTCCCCCGCCTGAACGGGCGGGGGAGCCGTGCATTCACCGCTGATTTAAGTTTTTCCAGGGCGTCGGCGGGCGGGAAGGAAGAGATAAATTAGTTTACATAATAGGTATATCCAGTTGAACAGGTTGAAAAAGCAAGTCGCCAGCGACGCGTCTTCATTTCAGAATATCGAATGGGAAGCTGAATATCAACGTGATCGCAGACGCGCATACAATCGATATAATCCACGTCGGGAGGGGATGTTTTGTATGCAGCTTGATCAAGGAAAACCCGATCAGGTAAATCAGGAAGGACCAGTATATATTCCATCCGTTAAAATGCGAAAAGAAGCTCAGGCGGCCGGCGATGTATTCCAGGATCGAGTAGCCCAGCGCAAATGAAAATATGTATATAGCCTGACAGAATTTCTTTTTGGGAAAATAAGAAAGGTACAAAATAACAACGCACGGAATGGCGCAAAAATCGATCATAAAGTTATATGCCGTGTGCGGCAATAGGCCCTCGTATTCCCAAAGCGAATAGTCGTGAAAGAAGAAATTGTATGCTAAATCGCCTATGATGACATAGAGAACGGTAGGGTAGTGCTCCCGCCAATCGCGCCATTTCCGGGTAATTATTAGTGCCAGAATACATATTATGACAACCGCTAAATGAAACATATCCTACACAACCTTTCTGTTATATATAGACAATAATGTTATTATATTGTAACAGTAATTTGCGTTTGACGAAAAAAAAAGAGCAGCTTGGCCGCCCTGCATTGAAACAAAATTTTTACCTAAACTGCAATTATTCCTCTGCCTGTATAGGGTAGGGGAGTTGCTATTTATATTCAGTTGTAATAATATTCTAGTAACTCTTCAACTATTGGAGGATATATTATGAAACACTGCTGTAATATGATGGATTATCATACCGGAATTCATTGTGATGCTCATACAGAACCATATGATTGTCCGGATTGCCTAATTCATTATGATAGTAAAAATGATGGATATGGAATAATAATACATGACGGTGGAACATCTCAAATAATCATTAACTATTGCCCTTGGTGTGGGAAAGAATTAATTAGACATGATAATTGATGATTCAGTTAATTAAGCAGCATTGAACAAAAAATATTACATAATTTAAAGAGATGCGTGTGATGAATTGTCCAAATTGCGGTAAACCCATAGAAAAAGGCGCGATGTATACCTCCGGCAGCAGGCTTTATGTGGATACCGTGGTCGCAAAAATGGCCTTGGGTATTCTCGGAGTATGCAATTGCCAAAC
>CAYMLM010000088.1:3056-7438 GCA_964391385.1 uncultured Papillibacter sp. | reverse complement strand
TCAGACGTGTTCTCTTCCGATCTTTAATCAGTAATCATTAAACAAAACAATATTGTTTCTATAGCAGATACACTGATAGAGAGTCTTGAAAAAAGGCCGATTCTTGAGATCCCCCCGCCCCACATTGAACAAAATTTTTATTTTGTTCAATGTTTAGTGAATTTGTCAATAGACCTGCCCCGCGGCAAATGGTAAACTATCCATGGTCAGGCATACCTTTTCATGCGAGGTGCGCGCCATGGATTACAGAAGCGAATCGCCGGACGTCCTGCGGGACTTCCTGGTCTACCACGAAACCATTAAGGGCCACAGCAAAAAAACGATCGACGAATATTTTCTCGACCTGCGCACGTTCTTCCGGTATCTGAAGCGTCAGAAGGTTTTGTCCGAGCGCGGCAAGCAGCTCGACGAGATCGATATCAGGGATATCGGCCTCGGCTTCGTTAAGGACGTCACGCTGTCCGACGTTTACGCGTACCTGGCTTTTCTGGCGCGAGACCGCGAACGCAGCGCCCGCAGCAGTCAGACCAAATACGGCCTGTCCGCCACGTCGCGCGCGCGTAAAATCGCGACGATCCGTTCCTTTTTCAAATACTTAACGCTCAAGACAAAGCAGCTGGACGTCAATCCCGTGGCGGAGCTGGATTCCCCGAAAACAAAGAAGACGCTCCCCCGCTTTCTGAGCCTGGAAGAAAGCACCAGACTGCTCATGTCGGTCGAGGGTCCCAACCGGGACCGGGACTTTTGCATCCTGACGCTCTTTTTAAACTGCGGGCTCCGGATCTCGGAGCTGGCGGGGCTGGACCTCGGCGACATCCGGGCGGACTCGATCCGCGTGCTCGGCAAAGGCGGCAAGGAGCGCCTCGTCTATTTAAACGACGCCTGCGCGGACGCGATCAACGATTATCTGCTTGTCCGGCGCGGCATAAAAGCTGAAACGCGCGCTTTTTTCCTGTCTGCCCGGCGCGAGCGGATATCGACGTCCACCGTGCATTACCTTGTCAAACGGCATCTGGCCGCGGCCGGTCTCGACTGCGCCAAATATTCCTCGCATAAGCTGCGGCATACGGCCGCGACGCTCATGCTGAGAAACGGCGTGGACGTCCGGACGCTCCAGGAGCTTTTGGGTCACGAGCACCTGAACACAACGCAGATTTATACGCACGTCGAAAGCGACAGCTTACGTGAAGCCGCCGCCCTCTCCCCTCTCTCAAACATCGTCAAGCCGGCGAAAAAGACAAAAAAATCCGGATAAAGCGAATACTGGCGATTTGCACATATAAACGGCCGCGTTATTGTCTTAATGCACAATAACGCGGCCTGTTTGTTTATCTTTCCCGCCGAAGTCTTGTTTTCTCGGGCCGGTTAAAATATTACTTAACCTGTTCAGCGTTTTTTGGGAATGATGAGAAGCTGTCCGGCGACGTTGTCCTCATTTTCAAGAGCGTTGGCTTCCGCGATCAGCTTCGCGGTCGACCGGTTCTTTTTTGCCAGGTTCCACAGCGAGTCCCCCTGTCCCGCCCTGTAGACGACGAGCGAGGGCGCTTTGGAGGTGTCGGCCGGATTGGTTTCGTCGTACGACAGGCCGGCGAGCGTGCGCATCTGCATTCTGTTCGTCTGGATCACGTCGAATTCGACCGGTATGCGCAGCTCGATGCCGCCGCCGACCGGCGCGCCGTACGCGTCCTTCCCGCAGTTCGCCGCGGCGGTGCCCAGAACGTTCTCGTCGCCTTCGATGCCGGCCTCCGCCTCATACTGACGCATGGTCGACATCACGCGGCCGTCGTCGCTGACATAGACGGCGTTCACATTGAGCGGACACCTGAGCGTAACGCCGCCGGGCTCCTGGGCCGACGCCACGTCTCCGGCATGGACGTTGAGCGCCACCACGCGGGACACGTTCGTCGGCGTTTCGAGCATCCCGTGGAACACGGCGTTCGCCGTGAGGCGCTTCCGGCCGTCGAATACGCACTCCTCCGTCGTCTGCTCCAGGTTGTATTTCGTGCTGTAAATATCCGATATGAAATTCAGGCGCTTCTTTTCGGACAGGACGCACTGCGCGACGGCGTGGACCTCCATGATGACCGTGCGCCCGTCGGGGTTGTGCGGCGACTGCTCCGCGTCGAAATACGCGTTCGTGAGCATGAGGTTGAAGAGGTTGCCGCTGTCGGCGCCCGCGCCGTCCAGCTCGAGGATCTGTGAAAACTCCGTGCTGAACTCCGAGCGCGACAGGTCGTTTTCCTCCGCCGTCCTGTACAGCAGCGACACGTACGCGGTGCCCCGCAGGATCAGCTTGTTGCCCACGACCTTCGTGTCGTCCGGCACGAGCTGGACCTTGTATTTCAATATCTCGCCGATCGGCGGATTGGCGGCCGGTACGGTCAGTTCGTCCGAGATCACGAAGGTCTTCTCCCGCACGCCCGTCGTCGTATCGACCTCGGCGCTGTCGGTCAGCAGCTCGATCTCCGCGTCGTTGTCCTCGTCCATACCGGACGCCACGGCAATCTCCGCGTCGTTGTAGCACGTCACGTTCGTGAGGAGATTCACGCGCGCGATAATTTTACGCGGGTTGATCATCGACGCGTCCGCCGAGGTAACGGTCACGCTTGCCGTGACCCGGGTGCTCGGAAGGATCTCGCCTTCGCTCGACGCGGCGCTGAACGGGATTTCCAGCTCCAGCTTGAACACGCCGCTTTCGTTTTCCCCGCAGTATATGACCGTCGCGGCGGCAACGCCCGTGACGGTGACGCGTCCGGGGTCCGTGGACTTGCTTCTCAGGAATACGGTGGCGTCGGCGTCCACGATACGCAGGATGTCCGGCAGCGCGTCGGGGACGATCATCTCCATTGTCTCCTCGCTCGGAATGCTCGCATTGAGAACGCTCTTCACATGATTTATTTTTTCTTTGCTCAGATAAATGTCCATAAATCGTCCTCTCCTTAAAAGATTTCTCTTTAAAATATATTAAGTCGAGAAAGACTTTATGACAGCTTGTTTTTTTCGAACCGGCCGCCTTAGCGGGCAGGGACGGTCCGCCCCCGCGGAAATCCCGTCCCTGACAAAAATCGATGATTGCCGACACGCCCTGCCGGAGCCGGCCGCCGCGCGTCAGCGGCCCCGGAAAAGCAGGATACCGGCGCAGATGAGAGCAAGCCCGAAGAGAAGCCACCACAGCCAGGGCGGCAGGATAACGGCGAGCACGATCAGCACCCCGATACCCGCGATGTACAGTCCGATAGACCTGCACCGACGCCGCCACATAAAAAATCCGCCCTTTTGTATCCTGATTGCACGACGTGCTGTTACAGTATACGCACAAGGGCGGTATTTCGTGACGCCGGCGCTCTTTTTCCGTTCTTTATTTTGCGGGCGGCCTGTCCCATTCGTTGTATTGGGCGGCCTGCTCGTAAAGCCGGACATAGCTTTGGTGCCTGGAAGCCGGGATGACGCCGTTTTGGACGGCGTCGAGGACGGCGCAGCCCTTTTCCTTCACATGCGCGCAGTCGGCAAAACGGCACGCGCCCTCAAACGCTTCGAATTCCCTGAAGTACAGGCGGATCAAGGTCTTGTCGGTCAGCTCCATCAGCTCCGTGTCAAACGAGGAAAAGCCGGGCGTGTCGGCGACGACGGCGCCGCCGGCAAGCCGGTACAGCTCGACGTGACGGGTCGTATGCCTGCCCCGGCCGAGCTTGAGACTCACGTCCCCCACCCGGATATCGAAGCCCGGCTCGAGCATGTTGAGGATGCTCGACTTCCCGACGCCCGAATTGCCGGTAAAGGCGCTGACCTTTCCCCGGATCGCCTCGAGCAGCCGCTGCATCCCCTCCCCTGTCTCGGCGCTCGTCCGAACGGTCTCAAACCCCGCGCGCGTGTACGTGTCAAAGAGCCTGTCGCCGGACTCCAGGTCCGACTTGTTGATGCAGATGACGCAATCGCAGTCCTTCTGCGCCGCCACGGCCGTCATCCGGTCGATCAGAAACGGGTCCGTCACGGGGACGGCGGCCGACGCGATGATCACGAGCTGGTCGAGATTGGCGATCGGCGGGCGGACAAAGGCGTTTTTTCGGGGGCGGATGTCCTCGAGGATCCCCTCGCCCTCGCCCGTTATCGCGATCTCGGCGACGTCGCCGACGAGCGGCGTGATCCCCTCGCGCCGAAAACGACCGCGCGCTTTGCACGCGATCGTTTCATGACCGGTTTCGACGTAATAAAACCCGCTTATGGCCTTGAGGATAATGCCGGTTTCCATCAGGGCGACACGACCGGAGGCAGCGGCGACGGGATCGTCGGCCCCGTCGGCGACGTCGTCGGCTCCTCGCTCGGCGAGGTCGTCGGCTCCTCGCTCGGCGAGGTCGTCGGCTCCTCGCTCGGCGAGGTCGTCG
>CAYMLM010000088.1:0-2956 GCA_964391385.1 uncultured Papillibacter sp. | reverse complement strand
GCTCCTCGCTCGGGGACGGGGACGGCTCCGGCGGTCCGCTCGACACGATCAGATTGATCTGCGTATTGATCGGCACCTCATCGCCCGGTTCCCTGCCCTGCGATATCACCTTGTTTTTTGGGACGCTCTCGCTTTCCTCATACGTGACGCTGCCCACATTCAGATCGTAATCCTCAAGCCGGCTTTCGGCGGCCGTCAGGCTCAGGCCCTCGACCGACGGAACCGTGGTCTTGTTATCGGGACCTTCGCTGTATGTGATAAAGACCGACTGGCCCTGTACGAGCGGCTCGCCCGCAGCTGGGATCGTGCTGATGACGTAATCGCTCGTATACTCCTCGTTAGACTCCGGCTTGACGTCTATTTGAAGGCCAAGGCCCATATTCTCCAGCATGATTTTGGCCTGCCGCCAATCCATGTTCACAATGTCCGGCATGGACTCCTCCGGGAGCGGTCCCTTCGAGACGGTCAGGCTGATCTCAATGATGCCGCTGGCCGGCTTCTTCTGCTGCCGGTCCGGCGCGGGCGACTGGTCTGTAACGATGCCCGCCTCCGCGTCTTCGTCGTACTCCTCGGTCACCTTGAAATCGTACAGCAGATTATATTCCGTTTTGTTCTCAATATCCGAATAAGACTGGCCGATAAATTTCGGGATCGTCACCATCTCTTCGACGGGATTGAAAATGCCTTTTAAAAATATCTGCCATATGAAGACGGTCACGGCGACCAGAAACACGATGATCAGGAATATGCCGATCAGCGTCGACGTGCGCCCGGCGCGCCGGTTGACGCGGCGGTATTCCTCCCGGCTCAGGTCGACGCTTCTCGAGGCGGAGCGGACCGGCTTGGGCAGGACGCTGTCCGCCTTTAAAATCGGCCCGGAGGGCACCTCGCGCGTGGCCTGCGCGGCGCTCTCGCGCGTGACGGCCATGCCGTTGCCCGACGAGTAGCTGAAGTTTGTGGACGGATTTTTGCGGAATTCCTCCAGGTCCAGAAGCATTTCGTCCGCCGATACGTACCGGTTGGCGACGTCGGGCTCCATGGCGTGCATCGTGATGCTCTCGAGCCCGACGGGGATGTCGGGGTTAATGTCCCTCGGCAGCAGCGGGATGGCGCTGATATGCTGGATGGCGATGGAGACGGCCGATTCGCCCTCGAAGGGCAGGTGGCTCGTGAGCATCTCGTACATGACGACGCCGAGCGAGTAAATGTCGCTGCGCGCGTCGACATGACCGCCCTTGGCCTGCTCCGGCGAGATGTAGTGGACGGAACCCAGCGCTTCCTGCGTCAGGGTGTTCTGCGTCGATTGGAGACGCGCGATGCCGAAGTCGGCGACCTTGACGCTGCCGTCTTTTAAAATCATAATGTTGTGCGGCTTGATGTCGCGGTGAATGATGCCGCGCGAGTGCGCGTGGGAGAGCGCCTTGGCCACCTGCGTCGTGAAATGGAGCGCTTCCTTCCAGTTGAGGAGCCCCTTGCGGTTGATATACTGCTTGAGGGTGATGCCCTCGATGAGCTCCATGACGATATATTCGACAGTGCCGGAACGGCTCACGTCGTAGACGGCGACAATGTTCGGATGCGAAAGCATCGCGACCGCCTGCGATTCCGAGTGGAACCGGCGCCTGAAATCCGCGTCCTCGGCAAGGTCGTCCTTAAGTATCTTGACGGCGACGAGCCGGTTGAGCCGGTGACAGCGCGCCTTGTAGACGACCGCCATGCCGCCGATCCCGATCCTCTCCAGAATCTCGTACCGATTGTCGAGATACTGCCCGATATACTTATCGGTGTGGTCCATTTGGTCTCCTCCTGTCCGAAGGTTGATTTACATCCAAGCTTCGCGCTATCTTAAAAACAGGACGGCCGTGACGTTGTCGGGCGCGCCCTTGTCGTTGGCCGCTTTGATGAGATGCTCGCACTTGACCGTGAGCTCCGCGCCGCCTAATATCTCGGACATCAGCACGTGTTCCGACACGACGCTCGACAGGCCGTCCGTACACAGCAGCAGGTAATCGCCCGGCTGCAGGTTCAGGAAAAAGATGTCGGGCTGCGTGTCGAGCGACGTGCCGAGCGCCCGCGTGATGAGGTTCCTGTTTGGGTGGCGGCTGGCCTCGGAGCGCTTGATGTCGCCCCGGTCGATCATATCCTCGACGACCGAATGGTCTTTCGTGACCTGCTTGATCCGCTCGCGCGTCACGTGGTAGGCGCGGCTGTCGCCGACGTTGACGACGATCGTGCCGCCCGCCGTCACGACCGCCGCCACGAGCGTCGTGCCCATGCCGGAGCAGTCCGGGTCGCCGGCGCCCTTTTCGTAGACCTCGGCGTTGGCCTCGCGAACGGCCTGGTTTAAGCGCTGCATGAGCTCGATGACGTTGCAGCCGTCTTCCAGGCTCTTTTTCGCCGACTCCATGAAAATCCCGGCGGCCATAGCGCTGGCGATGTTCCCGGCTTTCGCGCCGCCCATGCCGTCGCAGACGACGAGCACCGCGGCGCCCTTCTCCTCGTCGAGATGTGTCAGGCACACGTCCTGATTGATTTTTCTGACTTTACCCGTATCGGTAATCCCGCTTAAGTTCATTTGCTCTTTCTCCCGCGTAGCCGAGGCCGTCATGAAAAGCTCCGGCTTATGTCAGTCGCGGCGCCTCGTTTTTCCGCAGCTGCCCGCACGACGCGTCTATGTCTCCGCCGAGATGCCGCCGGACCGTCACGTTGACGCCGTTTTCCCGGAGGATCCGGACAAATTCCCCGACGCTGCTGCGCGCGCTCGGCTTCAATCCGCTTTCCTCCACCTTGTTCAGAGGGATCAGATTGACATGGCTGCCCGTATTTTTCAGTTTCTTTGCCAGAAGCGCCGCGTGCCGCGGCGTGTCGTTGACGCCGTCGATCATCGCGTATTCGAACGAAACGCGCCGGCCCGTTTTTTCAAAATACCGCCGGCAGGCCGCCAGCAGCCTGTCGA
>CAYMLM010000087.1:4505-10925 GCA_964391385.1 uncultured Papillibacter sp. | reverse complement strand
GATAATGAGCGGTGACTGGAGTTCAGACGTGTGCTCTTCCGATCTGAGACAGGTACGATCGCATACCCGTTGGCGACGAGGTATTCGATGATGGCCGGCAGCGCCTCCGGCGTGTGGAGCGCCGCGTTGTGAAACAGGACGATGCTTCCCGGCTGGACCTTGGAGGTCACGCGGCTCGTGATCTCGCCGGCCGTCAGGTCCTTCCAGTCAAGGCTATCGACGTCCCATTGGATCGTGTACATGCCCATGGACGCGACGGTGCGGATGACGTGGTCGTCGTATTCGCCGAACGGCGCGCGGAAAAGCGTCGGCACGATGCCCGTGACGGCGGCGACCTTGTCGTTGCACGTCGTGATGCTGGCCGCGATCTCGTCGGCGGTGAGCTTGGAGAAGTGCTCGTGCTTGTTCGAGTGATTCATGACCTCGTGCCCGGCGTCGGAGAGCGCCTTGACGGACTCCGGATATTTATCCGCCCACATCCCGACGACAAAAAAGGTCGCCTTGACATTGTAGCGGGCGAGTATGTCTATGAGCTGCTGCGTGTCCTCGTTGCCCCATGCCGCGTCAAATGTGAGACTCACGCATTTGTTGTCGCGCTCGACGCAGTAGATCGGCAGCTCCCGCTTCGTCGCGGTCGCCCCGACGAAAGCGGGATTGTTGACGGCGAAAAATATCAGAATGACAGCCAGTATCGTCGCGCCGAGCGCGATCCGTCTTTTCGTCAACACAAGAAACGTATGGCCGTTCGAATCGTATTCGCTGCGCATGGTCATCCCTCCCAATCCTTTATACTGGAGAATATGACCAAGGTACGGGCTTTATTCGAAAATCAGCCGAAAGCCGTCCCTGGCGCCGCGCTGTCCAAAGCGCCGGGCGGACGATTCCCGCCCTCCGCGTCCTAAAAAAGAAAAACGCCCGCAGGTGCGGACGTTTTCCGAAAAAACAGGTCAGACCGGGCAGACGTTGGTCGCCCTGAGCTTGCTCGTGTTTTTCGGATCGGTCTCGATATCGAACGTGACCTTCTGCCCCTCGTCGAGGGTCTTGAACCCGGAGCCCGCAATCGCCGAAAAGTGGACGAACACGTCGTCGCCGCCGTTGTCGTTTGAAATAAAGCCGTAACCCTTCTCCGAATTAAACCATTTGACTGTACCGCTGTTCATTGGGTACCTCCGTTAAATTATTTGTACCCAGAAAAAGACAAATCCCACAGGATGTGCAAACCGTCAAACAACAACAATCCGCATCAAACTGTGAGGATAGAGCAATTATCTTGAATACATCGATATCATTATAACAGTTTCCGTCATTCTGTCAAGAGTAAGATTTTAAAGCGGATGTCGTTTTATCGCAATATGAAGGCCGGCGGCCGGGCGCAGCGTCCGCCGATTTATCTCAGACGCCCGCCTGGCCGGCGGGCGTCTTGATAGATCTCAGGCCGACTGGATGTCGTTTTCGTTGTCGATGCCCTCGATGGTGACGTTCATATACTGCATGTCGTCTTTCAGGTTGATTTCATAGAGCTTGACGGGTTTGCCATTCTCCCGGATGATCCTGACTCTCGGGCGCAGGCAGAACGCCTCGTAGTTTTCGACGACGAGGCCCGTCATGCCGTTGCTCAGCCTGACGAGAGTCCCCACCGGGTACGGCGCGACCTTTCTGGAGAACACCTTGACCAGCTCCGGGTCAAAATGTACCTGGCTGTTGCCCATGATGTACTCCATGGCTTCCGAGGGCGGCAGCGCCTTTCTGTACGGCCGTTCGGAGGTCAGAGCGTCGTACACGTCGGCCAGCGCGATCATTTTGCCGAAGTCCGAGATCTCGTCCCCCTTTTTGTTGTTCGGATAACCCGACCCGTCATACCTCTCGTGATGATCCAAAACGGCGACATAACTTTTGACGGGCAGCTGAAACCGGTCTCTGACGTAATCGTACCCCAGCTTGGAGTGCATTTTCATACTGGTGAATTCTTCGTCGGTGAGTTTCCCCGGCTTATTGACGATATCCTTGTCGATGAAAACCTTCCCGATATCATGCAGCAGCGCGCCCAGGCCGAGCTTTGTCAGCTCCTTGCGGCTGATCCCCATCGTAACGCCGATAATAATCGACAGTACGGCGACATTGACCGAATGAGAGTAGGTGTAGTCGTCAAACACTTTGAGGTCGATCATATTGACAAGCATATGCTTTTGATGGATCAGTTCCTCAACGATGTTTTCAACCTGGTTGCTGATATCGTCGAGATTGACCCCGCAGGTGTTTTTTTCAACGCAGACAAAAAGGCTTTTGACGCCCTTCATCGTCTCGGAGCGCAGTTCCTCGCTGATGACGTTTTGTATCTCGATGTCCTTGGATACTTCATCATCGATATAAAGTCCGCTGATCCCCAGGCTTGATATGCTTTTTATGTATTTATTTGTCAGCATTGTCCCAACGACTAACAGGCGTTCTTCATTCCTCCCATATAGCGTTTGTCCAATTTTCATGCCTTCACGCAGGCAGTTGGCGGGCACAAACCTCATCAGCGTACATCCTTCCGAAATCCGACGTATTAAGCCCTCAGTTTACTAAATCGAATTTTTACGTCCACTCGTTTAGTTTAAAATGTTTTTTTGTGTAATTCATCAAGAGAAAATAGAATAAATCTCATAACGGCATGTAACGGCATGGCATTTTTAACCTTGAACGCGCCGGCTCAGAGCCGTCGGCGCTTGGCACGTCTCATTCACATCAAAAAAGGGCGGAGGCGAAACCCCCGCAGCGCGATCATCTAGTTGCCGTTACTGTTCCCTGCGCGCAAATAAAAAACGTCCGCCGAAGCGGACGTTTTTTGCAGCTGGTTTATATCAGGCAGACGTTGCCCGCTCTGAGCTTACGGCTGTTTTTCGGATCGGTTTCGATATCAAATGTGACTTTCTGTCCCTCGTCCAGGCTCTTATAACCTGTTCCCGTAATTGCGGAAAAGTGCACGAATACATCCTCGCCGCCATTGTCGTTGGATATAAAGCCGAAACCCTTATCCGAATTAAACCATTTTACCGTACCGCTGTTCATAGGGTACCTCCAAATTATTAATTGTACCCAGAAAAAAAACAAATCCCACAAGCTGTGCAAATCATCAAATAACGACAATCCGCATCAAACTTGTGAGGATAAAGCAATTATCATGAATACATCTTAATCATTATAACAAGCTTCGCGGACAATGTCAAGCACAAAATTTCATGCAAGCTGCTTGTCGACAAGGCCCTCCGGGCTTTGTCGACAGTCTGAACACCCGCCGGCCGGCGGGTGTTACTCTTCTTTGTTCTCCTGTTTATGCTTGCCTGCCTTCTTCTCCTGTCTGCGCTGCTTCCACTGCTTGAATTTTCCTTTCCTGACCAGATATACGGCCAGCAGTACGATCCCTATGATCGCGATGTATTGAATAATCGCGTAAACGATCCACATCAGAATAAAGGATTTATTGTCCATACGTATCCTTCTTTATCGTCTGTTGATGCCGGCATCGTCAACAGATGCCTGCGCGGCCCGCCGGCTTGGCGGCGGCTGCGGCCCGCCGGAGTCGGCTCGGACTGCGGCGGCGGTATTGAGCGGCGCGCGTCAATCGACCGGCGGCAGCTGATTCCTCTCCGATTCTTCTTTTTCGATCTTCAGGCTGAGCAGCTTGTTTGCCTTCACCAACACCATGAATATCAGCACCAGCAGCGCGATGCCGGCGGCGACCCCAACTAAGCCGAACAGCAGCGTAACGATACTGTAACCTAATCTTATCATCACAAAAAGCCTCCTTATTTTTTATCAATTCCCGCTCGCCGTCCGAAGAGGAACAAAGGCCTGCGGCCCTTTAACCCGCCGGAGGAACAGGCAGACTCAGCCTGTTTTCCTCGTCTGCTGAAAACTGACAGCTATTGACTCATAACTATGCTGACTGCGGCCTGCGTCTGCCGGCGAAACGGCTTTTTCTCGTCTGCCAATGCCGAATGACTAACAGCTAACGGTTAACGTCTATTCGGCCCCGGCGGCTGCCGGCTGTCCTTTTTCGCTTTGTCGATCATGAGGGTCAGCAGCTTGCTGGTTTTGAGTAAAATCACAAAAATCAGCACGGTCAAACCGATGCCGACGACGATCAGAACAAACAGGATCAGGATATTTATAAAGCTGATGCCAACGTCGAAAGCTGTCGCCATTCCGAACCCTCCCTTGATATGTTTCATTATATTGCATTCGGGACGCGCTGTAAACATCCTCTGCTCTTTACCCGCCCGCCGCCCTTAAAGGTATAGGGCTGCCGCCCTATAACCCGCATTTAAAGACATGCTGTCAGCCCAAGCCAGCATACTCAGCCCGCAGACATGCTGTCAGCCAAAGCCAACGTACTCAGCCCGCATCCCTCGTCTGCTAACGACGAGTGGCTAACAGCTAACGACTCTCCTGCGGGCACAGCTTCTCGCCGAGCTTGCGGCCGGCCAGGACATGGAAATGCAGGTGGTGCACGGACTGCCCGGCGTCCGCGCCGCAGTTGGAAATGACCCGGAAGCCCGTGTCAAATCCGTTTTCCGCGGCGATTTTGGCGATCGCCTCGAAGCATTTGGCCACGTGCGCGGAGTTGTCCGCCGTGACATCCGCCGCGCAGGCGATGTGCTGCTTCGGTATGACGAGGATGTGTACCGGCGCCTGCGGGTACAGGTCGTTGAAGGCGAGGACGTCGTCGTCCTCGTAGCGCTTTGTGGACGGGATTTCCCCGGACGCGATTTTGCAGAAAAGACAGTCGGACATGCGTGCAACCTCCTATATGCTCAAGGCGAAGAATAAGAGTTTTTTCATGCTCCCCGCCTCCGGCGGGGAGCATAGGGACAACGTGCTCCCATGTGCTCAAAGCGGATACGTTGTTTTCATGCTCCCCGCCTCCGGCGGGGAGCGCAGGGACAACGTGCTCCCATGTGCTCAAAGCGGATACATTGCTTTTCATGCTCCCCGCCTCCGGCGGGGAGCATAGGGACAACGTGCTCCCATGTGCTCAAAGCGGATACGTTGTTTTTCAGGCTCCCCGCCTCCGGCGGGGAGCATAGGGACGTTTACTTAATGCAGGCCCAGCTTGCCGGCGACGAAATCGTCCACGGCCGCCAGCGCGTCGTCGAGCTTCGACACGTCCTTGCCGCCGCCCATGGCCGAATCGGGCTTTCCGCCGCCGGAGCCGCCCGCGACGGCCGTGACGGCCTTGACGATATCGCCGGCGCGCACGCCCATGGAGACGGCTTGCCTGCCGCAGACGGCGAGGAACGTGATCTTCCCGTCCCGCACCGCGGACAGGACCGCGACAATCGCGTCGTCCTTATCCCTCAGGTGGTCGCCCATCTGGCGCAGCTTGTCCGCGTCCGCCTCGCCGAGCGACGCGGTGACGACCTTCAGCCCGCCGACGGCCCGCGCGCCCAGAAGGAAACGCGCCGCGTCGTTCTGGGACTCCTTCGCGCTGAACGCGTCGACGGCGCGGCGCAGCGCGCGCAGCTCGCCGAGCTGCGCATCGAGCTTTTCGCTCAGCTCGTCGGGATTCCCGGCCTTGACGGCCGCTGAAAGCTTCTGTAAAAGCGCTCTGTTATGGTTGACGGTCCGGAGCGTCTGCTTTCCGACGGTTGCCTCGATGCGCCGCACGCCCGAGGCGACGGAAAACTCGCTCGTGATGTTAAAGATCCCGGCCTTGGCCGTGTTGTCCAGATGCGTGCCGCCGCACAGCTCCGTGGAGTACGGACCCATGTTCACGACGCGCACGGTCTTGCCGTATTTCTCGCCGAAGAGCGCCGTCGCGCCGATCTTCTTGGCTTTTGCCAGCGGCATCTCCTCGACCTGGATCGGCTCGCCCTCCAGGATGGCGGCGTTGACCAGGTTTTCGACCTCGGCCAGCTGCTCCGGCGTCGTCGCCGTAAAATGCGTAAAGTCGAACCGCAGTTTGTCCGGCTCGACGAGCGACCCGGCCTGCTGCACATGGTCCCCGAGCACTGTTTTGAGCGCCTTGTGCATCAGGTGCGTGGCCGAGTGCGCGCGCGCGATAGCCTGACGCCGGTCCTCGTCAATGACGGCCGTGACCTCTTCTCCCACCTGGATCTCGCCGCTGACCACGACGCCGTAATGCAGATATTTCCCGCCCTTGTTTTTCTGGACATTCGTGACCTTGAAGAAGGCCTCCGGCGTGCTCATCGTGCCCCAGTCGGCGGATTGGCCGCCCATCTCGGCGTAAAACGGCGTCCTGTCCAAAACGATGACGGCTTCATCGCCCGTCCGGACCGACGAGCACAGCTCGCCGTCGGAGACGATGGCGAGGATATGGCACTTCTCGCCCGGCATGTCGTAGCCGACGAACTGCGTCGGCGTGCCGTCCAGGCCGAGGTCGACGCCGGCCCAGGCCAGATCGCCGAGCGCCGCCCG
>CAYMLM010000087.1:0-4495 GCA_964391385.1 uncultured Papillibacter sp. | reverse complement strand
CGCTGTTCGGACATCAGAGCGTCGAAGCCCGGCCGGTCAAGCGTCAGGCCCTGCTCCTCGGCGATCTCGACCGTGAGGTCGACGGGGAAGCCGTACGTGTCGTACAGCTTGAAGGCGTCCGCCCCCGAAAAGACCGCTTCGCCCTTCTTTTTATGCTCGTCGAGCAGGCCCGTCAGGATCGACATGCCCGCGTCGATCGTCTTGCCGAAGTTTTCCTCCTCGGTCTTTATAATCTGTGTGATATAGCCCTGTTTTTCGATGAGGTCCGGATAAGCGCCGTTGTTCTGTTCGATGACGGTCGCGCAGACCTCCCACAAAAACGTCCCCGTGACGCCCAGCAGCTTGCCGTGCCGCGCCGCGCGCCGCAGCAGACGGCGCAGGACGTAGCCGCGCCCCTCGTTGGAAGGCAGGACGCCGTCGGCGATGAGCATCGTGGCCGACCGGATGTGGTCGGTGATCACGCGCAGCGAGACGTCCGTCTTGTGGCTTTGTCCGTAGGCGGCCCCGGTGAGCGCCGTGACCTTTTCCGTGATGCTCCGGATCGTATCGACGTCAAACAGGCTGTCCACGCCCTGGCAGACGACGGCCAGCCGCTCGAGCCCCAGGCCCGTGTCGATGTTCTTCTGCTTGAGCTCCGTATAGTTGTCGTTGCCGTCGCTCATAAACTGCGTGAATACGTTGTTCCAGACCTCGATGTAGCGGTCGCAGTCGCAGCCGACCGCGCAGTCCGGCTTCCCGCAGCCCTTTTCCGGCCCGCGGTCGAAGTAGACCTCGCTGCACGGCCCGCACGGGCCCGCCCCGTGCTCCCAGAAGTTGTCCGCCTTGCCGAAGCGGTAGATGCGCTCTTTCGGGATGCCGATATCGGCGTTCCAGATCTCAAAGGCCTCGTCGTCGTCCAGGTAGATCGACGGGTACAGCAGCGCCGGGTCGATCCCGACGGTCTCGGTCAGAAACTCCCAGCACCAGGCGATGGCCTCGGACTTGAAGTAGTCGCCGAAGGAAAAATTGCCCAGCATTTCAAAGTATGTACCGTGCCGGGCGGTCTTGCCGATGTTGTCGATGTCGCCGGTGCGCACGCACTTCTGGCAGGTGCACACGCGGCGGCGCGGCGGCTCCTGCTCTCCGGTGAACCAGGGCTTCATCGGCGCCATGCCCGAATTGATCAGCAGCAGCGACGCGTCGTTTTGCGGTATCAGTGAAAAACTGGGCAGGCGGAGGTGGCCCTTGCTCTCGAAGAAGGACAAAAACATCTCGCGCAGCTCGTTTAATCCGTATTTTTTCATAGTGACCTCCCGTGCGTTCCGTCTGCGCCGGCGCAGACGATACACAATATTATAATGTATGCCGGCGCATTGTCAATATTGGGACCGATCAAAAACCGTTTCCCGCCGGGCGGCGGAGAAACGGTTTTTGATGTCAAGCGCTGCCGGTTTTCAGCAAAGCGCTGCCGGTATCAGCGCTTGCGGACGTTGAGCGAGATTTCCGATCAGCGCAAAGCGCTGCCGGTATCAGCGCTTGCGGACATTCAAAGATATCTCCGACAGCGCTTTGGATGCCTCCATGTCGAACTGGTGCGTCTTGGCCATATCGCCGATTGCCAGATACCCGACGAGGCGTCCGTCGTCGACGACGGGCAGGCGGCGGACCTGCGCGTCCGCCATCTGGCGGGCGGCCTCGCGTACGTCGTCCTTCGGGGAGACGGTGACGAGATTGCGCGTCATGATCTCCCGGACGGGCGTCGAGTCGGGGTCGTTTTCCGCCGCCACGCAGCGAAGGACGATGTCGCGGTCGGTGACGACGCCCCTGAGCTTGCCGTCCGGCGTGCACACGGGGACGCTGCCGATGTTGTGGCGATAAAAAAGCCGCGCCGCGAGGGACGCCGGCTCGTCCGGCCCGATGGTGATGACGCTGTCTGACATAAGATCCGATACGAGCATACGATACCTCCTTGAATAAGAAAAGATGTAGTTTCCGGTCATGTTGATTATTCACCAAAGCGGCATATTATATACCGTGACGCGCCCCGTCTGCTTTAAACAGGCGTTGTCAGAAGACCGGCGGTGTGATACGATTGACCGGGACGGAAGGTGAGCGTATGGAGCACGAGAAATATATGAAAGACGCCCTGGAGCTCGCGCGGCGCGCGGCGCTCGAGGGTGAGGTGCCCGTCGGCTGCGTCATCGCGGACTTCGACGGGGAAATCGTCGGGCGCGGGCGCAACCGCCGCGAGAAGGAGCGCAGCGCCCTGGCCCACGCGGAGCTCGAGGCGATCGGCGAGGCCTGCCGCAAAACGGGCGACTGGCGGCTGTCGGGCTGCACCTTGTACGTGACGCTCGAGCCCTGTCCCATGTGCGCCGGCGCGATCATCAACGCGCGCATCCCGAAGCTGTATTACGGGGCGAGGGAAGAGGTCACGGGCGCGTGCGGGAGCGTGATTAACCTGTTCATGGAACGGTTCGGGCACTCCCCGCAGATTGTCGGCGGCCTTTTGGAGGACGAATGCGCCGCGCTGATGAGCGATTTTTTCAGATCCCTGCGGGAAAACTCACCGGGCATATCGTAAACGCGGTCTGCCGGTAGACAGCAAAAAACGCCGTTTCCGGCGTTTTTTTTGTCGCGAATCAAGTGCTTGAACATGCCAATCAGCCGATTATCGCGCGGAGCTCCGCATCGTCGAGCTTTTCGGTGTGGCCGGTCAGAAGGGCGGTCCCGTAGGTGTTTTCAAAATAAGTCGTATAAGCATCCAACAACTCCCCGGCCGACAAATCGGGGACGATATAGCTGCAGACGCAGCTGACATAGTCATCGTATTGACTGAAGGCTGTGATAGCCGCGCAGTTGTCATAGCCCATAAAAACGACGGAGTTTTCAAAGCCGTCGGGCGCTTTGGCGATATGCGTCGCGGAAAAGGCGTTGATGGCTTGGATCGTTGAGATGCTGCAGCCCCGGTCCATCAGCACGGCCAAAACGTACGCGCTCACGCCTTCCGCCGTCTTTGGAGCGAAGAACTCCGTCATTTCCTCGGAGTATTCCGCCACTGGAATCAGCTGAACGCTTGTCAGGAATTCTGCAACAAGTTCGGAATCGACCGTGATGATAACGGCGTCGGCGGGGCTTGAAAAATCGCCGTCCGATAAGACGTCAAACGGTTCGAGATCGACCGACTCTTCAAATTCCCGCGAGTATACCGATATGTTTTTCTGCGTCTCCTGCGCCAGCAAGACGCTCTGACTTAAAATGAAAGACTTCGCTGCGCTCGTTTTCCCCGCGCAGCCTCCGACTGTGACCGCCAGGATTACCGCCGGTAAAATGACGGACAATAAACGTTTGATTTGCATAAGAATGTCTCTCCGTTTTCCCAAATGCCGACGATTCGGTGCACTGCCGCAATGTTCGGTCCTCCGGACGCCGGAAGCCTGTCAAAAGCGCATCGGCATTACTTTTCGATCCGGTAGAAGGGCAGCCGCCGGATCTCGCGGAAGCCGAGCCTTCGGGCCAGGCTTTCCGAGCCCGCGTTGCCGGAGCGGCAGGCCCATACCGGCTCGAGCCCCCGCTCAAGGCAGTGCTCGATGAGCGCCGCGCAGGCGATGCGCGCCAACCCCCGTCCGCGGTACTTTTCGGCCGTTTCGATGCCGATTTCAAGCGCGCCGTCGTGGCGGCAGGCCCCGAAGGCCGTGGAGGCCGGCTCGCTTCCGGCCATGACTGTGAAGCCGGCGGACGTCCCGGCAAACAGGCGCCCGTTCCGCCAGAACGCCTTCGGGACGACGGCGCCCTCGAGCGTGTCGAACAGGTCTTCCGTCGTCGGGACGACAGCGCAGGCGTCCGGCTGAGCCCGTCGGTTGTTGCTTCTAAACGTTGTTTCATCAAAGCTGAAATTGATGCGCTCGTAAAGCGTCGCCCTGCCGTGATCGACCAGCCTGTTCAGCTTTGAGTCCCACGCGCGCGGATAGGCCTGCAGCCAGTCGTCCGCCGCCCCCGACCGGGCGGGCGCGCCGAAGAGCCCGTCGAAGAAGGCTTCGCTGATGCGGCCGAACAGCAGCGACATCCCGTAGCCGTGCCGGACGTAAAACGTCCCCGGCGCGTCGGCGGCATCTGCGAGCACCCGGCCGCCGATACGGCCGGCAAGCACCGCGCGCGCGAAATATGTATTGATGGGGACCGCCCGCAAAGGCTCCAGCAGCCTTTGATAGTCTTCTTCAGCCAGCTGTATCATACCGTAAACCTCTGATTCGTTCGTTACCGGCCCGGCCGGTATTCTTCAAGAACCAGTTTATCCCTTCCTGCGCTTTAATGCAAGCCGATTGTCTGTTCCCGCCCGCGCCACGCCCGCCCGCGCCACGCGCGGGAGGTGCTTTGCCCCGGCCATGATATCTGCTTCAACTCATAACAAAAAAGCCGGGCTTAACCCGGCTCAAAGTGTAGACAAAGTGATAATTCGGGTTAAAGCCTCGCAGAGTTTCCGTCGCGCACGACGGAAATAAGATTAAATCCGTCA
>CAYMLM010000086.1:8467-10947 GCA_964391385.1 uncultured Papillibacter sp. | reverse complement strand
CACCCTATCCTACACTCTTTCCCTACACGACGCTCTTCCGATCTATCCTGCTCTCGGCTGCCGTGTTTTGTGCCCTTGCGTTTGCGCTGGGCGCGGTGGCAAGCGGCGCCTTCTTCGGCGCGGCGGTCGGCTTCTTTGTCGGTTATGTGCTCATGCGCTTCGTTCTGACCCGGTCCATCACGAAACGAAAAAGGCGGATGGAACGGCAGCTTCCCGACGTGCTCGATCTCCTCAGCGTCAGCGTGGAGGCCGGCCTGGGCTTCGAGCAGGCCGTGCACCATATCACGACGAATATGGAGGGCCCGTTGATTGACGAACTGACCGTCACTTACAGGGAAATGGCCATGGGCCGCACGCGGAAGGACGCGCTGACGCTACTGGGACAGCGCTGCGAAATCGAGGAAATCAAGGCCTTTGTGGGCGCGCTGGTTCAGGCCACTCAGCTGGGCATTTCGATGAAAAACGTGCTGCGCTCACAGGCGGCGGCCATGCGTCAGGCGCGGAAGGCCAAGGTGCAGGAAAAGGCCATGAAAGTGTCCGTCAAGATGCTTTTTCCGATGGTGCTGTTCATTTTTCCCGTCATCTTCATCATCCTGCTCGGCCCCGCGGTCGTCAACGTCATGAATGTTTTTCAGGGTTGAACAAGCAAATCGGTCCGGCAAAATTACATGCAGCCGCAAAGAAACGGGGAATGCGCTATGACGGTACGCTGTGAAGAGCGAATTCTGGCCGACAAGGTCAATAACGCCGACAGCTTTATGAAACGGCTCGTCGGCCTGATGGGGAAAAAAAGACTGCAGCCCGGCGAGGGACTGCTTTTGAGCTGTTCGTCCATACACTGCTTTTTTATGAAAATCCCTATAGACGCTGTCTACATCTCGAAAAAAATGACCGTGCTCGGCACCCAGACGCTGAAGCCCTGGCGGATCGGCAAATGGTATCCGGGAACAAAATATGTGCTCGAGCTGCAGGCCGGCGCCGCCTCGGCCGTTGACCCCGGCGCGAAAATCTCATTGGAATAAAGGCAAGGAGTGGAACAAATGACTGAAAAGCCTGATACGAATCTTGTGGGCATGCTCAGGCAGCGCACGGTCGAGGAAGACCTCAAGCTGAACCTCAAGGCCACGATGGGCGGATACACGAAAAAATCCGTCGCGGAGTACATGAATCAGCTGCGCGAGCAGCAGCTCAAATACGCCGAGACGTTCAACCGCAATATGCAGACTATACTCGAGGAAAAAGAGGCCCTCAAGAACGAAAACGAGCAGCTGCTGCTCAAAATCACGAGGGCCGAAGCGGACTATCAGGCTCTGGCGGAATCGCTCAAGGTCAACGAACTGGAAAGTCAGGACGCTCCCGGCCAGGATATGCTGACGCTCCGGAACAATCTTTCCGCCGTCGAGGCTGAAAACCGGGAGCTGAAAAATGCCGAACGGCAGCTTCAGGCACGCGCCGAACGTCTGGAACAGGACCTGTCCGAGTCCCGGACGCAGACGGAGAAAGCTAAACAGGAAACGCGAAGCCTGAGCGAGCTTTTGGCTTTGGAAAAGAAGGAGACCGTCAAGCAGCGGGAGCTTGTGGCGCTGTACGCGGGCATCATCGAGGAGCTTCAGGAGGAAGCCAAACGGTACAAACAGGTCCTTTCGGAAGGCGAGATGGCCAAGCTCCGCGTCAAGATCAGCGAGCTGATGGCAAACGCGGCGCTCAAGGAGGAAATCATCGACCGGTATAAGAGCGAGGTCCAGCAAAAAAGCGATGAGCTCAGCATGCTGATCGAGGAAACCGGGACGCTCCGGCAAAGCCTGGAACAGCTGAAAAGCGCCGTTTTGTCCCTGACGGTTCAAAACGAGAAGCTGATGAGCGCCAACGCCGCGCTCGCGGGCACCCTCGAATCGGAAAACAAGAAAATCATCCGGCTTCTCACCGAAAAATCCGAGGAGACCGTCGAAAAGCTGATCGCCGTCAGACAGCTTGACGAACTGAATATGCAGCTCTCACTCCTGCAGACGCACCCCAAGACCGCATCAGACAAGCCGAAAGCTGGCGGGGACCAGACCGCCTCGTAAGCGCCGGGCGTCCGTCGTTTCACGTATTTCCGCTACCGACAGCCTTTTGGCAAAGGAAGGTCATACTATGATCCGTAAAAAGAAGCTGCTGAAAAGCGAATCGGGCCAGTCGAGCGTATTGATGGCTTTCATCTTTGTCGTTTTATGTTCGGTCGCCGCCTTTGCCGTCGACATCGGCCACATGTCCGTTGAAAAGACCGCGCTGCAAAATGCCGCGGATTCCGCCGCGCTGTCGGGAGCTTATGAATTGCCCTCGTCCGCCGCGGCGGCGGATGCGGCGGAAAGCTACGCCGGACTCAACGGCGTGGACAGCACGGAGCTGACCGTCAACACCCCCTATAACGGCGATCCGAACAAGGTCGAGGTCATCTGCACGAAAACGGTCGATTATACGTTCGCGCGGGTTTTGGGGCT